>NZ_JACSQR010000049.1:0-12317 GCF_014836505.1 Psychrobacter communis | reverse complement strand
TGCCCGAGGGTAGTTAAGGGTAAACCACAAAAATATCCCAAAAAAAATACCAGTCAGCGTTAACTGACTGGCATTACTCTTTAAGATCGCTTTTTTGTCGATTAACAGACTAGGCATTATGATAACTTTAAAGGACCTCGATGCAATGAAAGAAGAAAAGACAAAACCACCTCATTAGGTTTACAATTTTGGAAACGCGACTTTACTTTACTAGGACTTACACCACGATTGGTATTCGATTATGAAACAACATCAAGTAATTTTGGTTATTACGATGATCGTGATGAAAAATCGGCGACAGTATTATTAACCAAAAGCTTTTAATACTATGTATCCAAGTCCTATCGCTCATAATAAGAAAACCCTCACCAAATTGGTGAGGGTTTTCATTATTGTATAATGGATAAAAAATACTTATTTATTAAGGTTCATTTCCATCTCTTTATACTTCGCAGATACTGACGGTCTTGGACCACCAGTCATGATACTGACAGCAAAGATAGCGATGGTACTCAAGATAAAGCCTGGAACGATAGCGTATAACCAACTGTTTAGTGCCACTCCATTCATCTCGAACGGGCCATAGACCCACAGGATAACGGTCAATGCCCCAACCACCATACCGGCGACCGCGCCATTGCGGTTCATGCCGCGCCATGTCAGACTGAAAATAACCAAAGGTCCAAATGCCGCACCAAACCCTGCCCAAGCATTAGAAACTAAGTTCAATACCGAGCTTTCTGGATTAGACGCCAGCAAAATAGCGACAACGGCCACCACAATAACTGAGATACGTCCGACCAATACTTGACGCGCCTCTGGAGCGTCTCTATCAAAGAAAAGCTTATATACGTCTTTGGTCAATGAGCTTGATACCACGAGTAGTTGTGATGATATGGTACTCATAATTGCGGCTAAAATGGCCGCTAATAAGAAACCTGAAACAAGTGGGTGGAACAAAAATTGCGTGAATACCAAAAAGATGGTTTCAGGGTCATCTAGCGTCATCGCCGTTTTTTGCACATAGGCGCGGCCCGCGATACCCGTAACACAAGCACCGATCAGGCTGATAATCATCCAGCTCATACCGATATTACGTGCTGTTGGCACATCTTTCACTGAACGAATCGCCATAAAACGTACGATAATATGCGGCTGACCAAAATAACCAAGGCCCCAAGCGAGTAAGGAGATAATACCTAAAGCTGTCATGCCACTCGTGATATCGAGCATGCTTGGATCGATGGCTCTGATAGCATTGGTCGTTGCGCTTACGCCACCAAGGTCAGTCAAAGCAACGATAGGGACAATCACCATGGCAAAGAGCATGATAATACCTTGCACAAAGTCGGTCATTGATACGGCTAGGAAACCACCAAATAGCGTGTAAGCGACGACGACGCCAGCGGTCACCCACAGACCTGTACTGTAAGAAAGGTTGAGCGAGCTTTCAAAGAGCTTACCGCCACCGACCAAGCTTGCGGCGGTATAGACGGTAAAGAATAAGATAATAACCACGGCTGAGATAACCCGCAGTAAATGTGATTTGTCCTCAAAGCGGTTAGCGAAATAATCAGGTAAAGTGATGGCGTTGTCAGCGACTTCGGTATAAACGCGAAGACGCGGTGCCACGATGATATAGTTTAAAAAAGCACCCAAGGTCAAACCAATGGCAATCCAAGCGCTGACCACACCGTCAGCGTACATCGCACCGGGCAACCCAAGGAGCAACCAACCCGACATATCCGATGCACCTGCTGATAAGGCGGTGACTGCAGGACCTAGGCTACGTCCACCCAGCATATAGCCTTCAGTATCATTGGCTTGCTTAAAATAAGCATAAACACCAATCCCAATCATCACTAAGAAATAGGCGCCAAGTGATATCAGCACGCCACTAGAAACTCCGTTCATATAAACTGTCCTTAACCAACATAGTTAGCTGTCATTATTTTTAACGAGAAAAGTTGAGTCTTATAAGACGCTGCTTAAAAACCATATCTCAATGTATCTCAAGATAAAAAATCTAAAGACGAAAAAAGCCATTAAGTAGGACATAATGGCTTTTATTCGAAATCTGCTGTTAGTTTTATATGATTGGTGTGGTTGTGGGTTGATACCTACAAAGTCGTGATGAAATGCAAACGGCAAACTTGTAACGCAATCTTATCTTCTCACTCGCTCGCATCAAATCATCATTTATAAACATCAGCCGCTTATATAACCAATCATTTAAAACCACCAAACCTACTGCTTACTATCATATATTACTAGAAGTCTTCAATATATGATTATCAGTGAGTTTCAGGTAAAATTATGTTATCTAAACAACGTCAGACGTATTATAACGTATGAGTCACACAAATGCGAACGCGCCTATTTATCAAATAAATATCTTGATTAGTGAATAATATATAATCGCTTGCCAATGATTGAATTGATGGTTTAGTCAATTGGCGCAAGCAAATCTAGTAAAGCCGTTACGCTACTAGATTGGGTGAGTTTTGGATTAATGACCACGCCCAAATAACGCTGTAATTCGATATTATCGGCCATATCGATACGTTCCAAATCCTGACTGACCATAGTTTGCGGCAATACTGACCAACCAAGTCCGACAGAAACCAGCATGCGGATTGATTCTAAAGGATTAGTGCTCATAGTGGCATAAGGTTTTAAATTATGCTTGGCAAATTCCGCTAACGTAATCTGGCTAGTAAAAGTATTGGCAGACGGTAAGATAGCAGGGTAGCGCGCCAATTGCTCGAGCGTCACATTGGACTTGGTCGCCAAAGGTGATAACGTACCGGTCATAAAGTAAAGCGGATCTGACCACAAGGTATGATAGGTTAAGCGTTTATCATAAACGGGCGGCAAGGTTAAAAATGCGAGTGACAAATCGCCATCGAGCACGGCTTTATGAGCCGTTTCTGAATCGACAAAATGCACTTCTAACTGCACGGCAGGATAGGCTTGGATAAAATGCTTGAGCACAGGGGCTAGATGGTGCAAGCCAATATGGTGGCTGGTGCCGATAACGAGTTTGCCCGAGACAATATGCTGCGAATGCTGGAGATTGATTTTAAAGTTTTCATAATCTTCAAGCCAGCGTTTGGCATGAGGCAACATCTCACTGGCCGCTTGCGTCGGTACAATACCGCGTCCGACTGTATCAAATAGGGTGATGTTAAATTCGTCTTCTAAGTTTTTAATACGTTTACTGACCGCAGGCTGAGTGATAAACAGCTTTTCTGCGGCACCTGAAATGCTGCCTGTTTGCATAACCGTGACGAATGTCGTCAAATTTGTGGTATTCACACCGATGTCCTTAGCTAGTAGCGAGCTATAATTAAAAGTTGGCTGGCCTAGTCAAAATGAATTAGAAATAAAAGTTTGTGACTATGTAAAAATCATCAATTATTATTATAGGATTAGCCTGCTATAATCACAAGACATCAAGACGTATTGTGACATATTTATTCTGTTAAGCGCATTTTTGACGGCGTATTACTTGTTTTAACAAGCTTTTAGCATCATAAATAGTCATTATTATAAAATATTTGCCTTTATAAAATATCTGGTTAATTAAATATTAGATGTAAACAGCAACTTAAAGTGCGCCAGCAAATAGAATAAGTCATACCTTTATTAGTAAAGTAATAAGCCATTTAGTCATTAGTAAATAAAAGGATAGCAACATGGCCGGTCAAACGTTATATGACAAACTTTGGAATGCTCACGAAGTCACCAAGCGTGACGATGGTTCGAGCCTAATTTATATCGACCGCCATTTGCTGCACGAAGTGACAAGTCCGCAAGCCTTTGAAGGTTTAGAGCTTGCCAATCGGGAGCCGTGGCGTCTGTCGGCTAATATCGCAAGCCCGGACCACAACGTGCCAACAGTGACCAAAGAGCGCTTAGAGGGTGTGTCTGGTATTAAAGACAAAGTATCGCGTCTGCAAGTGCTGACCTTGGATGAAAACTGTAGCAAGTTTGATATTGCTGAATTTACCATTAATGATGCGCGTCAAGGTATCTTGCACGTAGTCGGTCCTGAACAAGGCTTGGTCTTGCCTGGTATGACGGTGGTTTGTGGTGATTCACATACCGCTACTCATGGCGCCCTTGGCTGCTTAGCGCATGGTATTGGCACCTCAGAAGTTGAGCATGTACTAGCCACCCAGTGTTTGATTCAAAAGAAATCAAAAAACATGCAAATCCGAGTCACCGGTAAGCTTGGCGCTGGCGTGACCTCAAAAGATGTGGTACTTGCTATCATTGCCAAAATTGGCACGGCTGGCGGCACAGGGTACGCCATTGAGTTTGCAGGGCAAGTATTTGAAGACATGAGCATGGAAGGTCGTATGACCGTCTGTAACATGGCAATTGAAGCGGGTGCACGCGTCGGCATGGTGGCGGTCGATGATACGACGATTGACTATGTCAAAGGTCGTCCTTATGCGCCAACCGAGGAGCAGTGGGAGCAAGCCGAAGCTTATTGGCGCACCCTGTATTCAGATAATGATGCGGTATTTGATAGCGTGATTGAGTTGGATGGTAGTGAGATAGCGCCGCAGGTTTCTTGGGGCACCTCACCTGAGATGGTTGTGGATATTACCCAGTCGGTTCCAACGCCTGACCAAGCGGCTGATGAAGCGCAAGAAGAAGGTTGGTTACGCGCTTATACTTATATGGGTTTAGACGCTGGGCAAAAAATTACTGATATTCAGCTTGATCGTATTTTTATTGGCTCATGCACCAACTCACGTATCGAAGATTTACGGGATGCCGCAGCAGTGATTAAAGGCCGTAAGGTTGCTGATAATATTAAAGAAGCGATCGTGGTAGCAGGTTCTGGGCAAGTGAAATTGCAGGCAGAAGCAGAAGGTTTGGATGCCTTATTTACGGATGCAGGTTTTGAATGGCGCGAGCCGGGTTGCTCGATGTGTTTGGCGATGAATGCCGATAAGCTTGAGCCCGGGGAGCATTGTGCCTCAACCTCTAACCGTAACTTTGAGGGTCGTCAGGGGAATGGCGGTCGTACGCATTTGGTCAGCCCAGCGATGGCAGCAGCAGCAGCATTGGCAGGTCACTTTGTCGATGTGCGCACGTTTTAACTTTTGATTCTGTGCTTTATTTATCAATAATAAATATATTTGATAGGAAATCTTATGCAAGCTTATAACACCCAAACGGGTATCGTTTGTCCGCTCGATCGCGCAAACGTCGATACCGACCAAATTATCGCCAAACAGTTTTTAAAGTCTATTAAACGTACCGGTTTTGGCGTCAATCTATTTGACGACTGGCGTTATCTTGACGAAGGCTATCCGGGTCAAGACAGTAGCACTCGCGTGATTAATCCAGATTTCGTCCTAAATCAGCCGCGTTATCAAGGTGCAACCATTTTGCTGGCACGTAGAAACTTTGGCTGTGGCTCAAGCCGTGAGCATGCGCCTTGGGCACTTTCAGAATATGGCTTTCGCACGATTATTGCACCAAGTTTTGCCGATATTTTTTATAACAACTGCTTTAAAAACGGCATGCTCCCAATCGTTTTAGATGAAGCCATTGTCGATACTTTGATGAAAGCGACGCTCGCCAATGAAGGCTATGAATTAACTGCCGATCTTGAGCGCCAAGTGGTCATCACCCCAACCGGAGAAAAGTACGCTTTTGAGGTCGATGAGTTTCGTAAGCATTGTTTGCTCAATGGTCTTGACGATATCGGGCTGACTTTGCAGCAAAGCGATGCTATCAAAGAATATGAGCATAAGATGATGCAAAAAACACCTTGGATATTCAATGAGGTTAGAGCTTAGTCTTTGATAAAAACGCTTCATATGAACATTTTAATCGACATAAAAAAGAGCTCAGCGCTAATACAGCGTTGAGTTATGGGCATTAAGTGGCTAAAATGAATGGCAATCTATTTTTTACCTTATTGTATTTTCTTCCTTATAAATAGTAGACGCCATTATGAATAAAACACGTTTTGCTGTATGGACAGGCACGGCTCTTGCCGCAAGCTTATTATTATCTGGCTGTCAATTGTTGACGGGCTATCAGCAGATAGACTCGGCAGAGAATGCCAAAGCGTGGACAGGCAAAATAAAACCCGTCGCTGGTGAAGTAAATATCGCCTGCGTGGGAACGTATCATTGTGAAATAGCGCGCATTGATCAGACACGCATTATAAGCAGTGAGACTCATGAGCCGATCAATCCCACTATGCTAGTCAAGACACAAGAGGCAAATGGCAAAAGTCGTGCCGGCAATAAGCAGGTCTCCGTGCCCATTGCGATGGATATGACACCGCTGAGCCATAAAAACGCCATTAAAATTGTTCCCTTAACTGCGTCTGCTATGCCTGGGCTTACCAATTATTATGCGCGAGTCACACCTGCGAAGCGCGAAGTGCAGATTAATTTTTATCCAGAAAATAATTTGGGCTACGTTGAGCGTTTTGCGATGATTCACGACTTTATGGAAGAAGGTACGTATCAGCTGCGTGCTTACCAAAAAAAATCTGGCGCAAATTCAGGTAGCTTGTTAGAAACGGCTTCTCCAGAGCCATTGTGTGTCGATCTTTATCAAGGCAACAGCGTAAAGCGCCGTTTTTGTAAAGAGATGGGGGCTGAGCACCAAGGAGAGTTTGTAGAAACTCGTGTGGTTAAGGCAGCGCCCGCTCAAACGCCATCAGCAGCGAAAAATAAAGTGAAAACCAAAGCTGGATAGATAAAGTTAGATACAAGTAATTATTAAATATTGACGATAGACCCTGACTTCTTGCGCAGCCCATTGCCCAAGAAGTCGTTTTTTAACAGGCTATATAAGCCTGCTAGCAATACTATAACTAGCAATACCATAAACAACAACTTACTTCCCCATTTACCCACAAGGATTAATATGGCAACGATTTTAACATTAGCAGGCGATGGCATCGGCCCTGAAATCATGACTCAAGCCATTGATGTGCTAAATGCTGTCAATGATAAGTTCGCTTTAGGTTTGACCCTAGAATCTGGATTAATTGGCGGTGTGGCGGTTGATGCAACGGGTGAACCGCTACCAGAAGAAACGCTTCAACGTGCGCGCGCAGCAGATGCTGTGTTACTAGGTGCTGTGGGTGGTCCTAAATGGGATGCTATCGAACGTAGCAAACGTCCTGAACGTGGTCTGCTGAAAATTCGTAGCGAGCTTGGTTTGTTTGCCAATCTGCGTGTGGCTAAACTTTATCCGCAGCTTGCTAATGCTTCAAGCATCAAGCCTGAAATTATCTCAGGTTTGGACTTGTTAATCGTTCGAGAATTGACTGGCGGTATTTATTTTGGTGAGCCGCGCGGTATTCGTACCCTAGAAAATGGCGAGCAGCAAGGCTATAACACCATGGTTTATAGCACCAGTGAAATTCAGCGTATCGGTAAAGTTGCTTTTGAGTTGGCAAAAACCCGCGCACAAGCAGCCGGTACGCCCGCCAAGGTTTGCTCAATCGATAAAGCCAATGTCTTAGAAGTCACCGAGCTGTGGAAGCAGACGATGATTGAGATGCAGGAAGCGGATTATAATGACGTAGCGTTATCGCATATGTACGCGGACAATGCTTGTATGCAGCTGATTAAAGATCCTAAACAGTTTGATGTCATGGTCACGGGCAACATGTTTGGTGATATTTTATCTGATGAAGCAGCCATGCTGACCGGCTCTATCGGCATGCTGCCATCGGCGAGCCTTGATGAGGCAGGTAAAGGTATGTATGAGCCTTGCCATGGTTCAGCGCCTGATATCGCCGGTCAAGATAAAGCCAATCCATTGGCGACTATTTTATCGGTGGCGATGATGCTGCGTTATACCTTTAAACAAGAAACCGCGGCACAAGCGATTGAGCAAGCGGTCAGTGAAGTGCTTGACGATGGCTTACGTACCATTGATATTCTCGATCGTAGTGAGACGGGGCTTAAACAAGTAGGCTGTAAAGAGATGGGGCAGGCGGTTTTGGCAAAATTGGTCTAATGAATACCGCTTTAATAGAAGCTGATATTTCTACATCCTAATTAGTTCTAAATCATAAGAGTAATATCCCCATAATTTGCTAAGCAAGTTATGGGTTTTTTTATGCCTATACGGCGCATTTATGGAAGGTAACACACTTACTCAAATAGTCGCAAAAAAAGCCTTTTTTTAACACAGCTACCGCAGGATATAGGTTTAATTAACACAAAGCTGTTATATCCTCACACGCCGATCTGTCACTATAAATAGCTCATTAGCCTATTAAAGTAGAGATTGTTTATCTGCACTATTTTTGTCTGACATCATAATAATTTAAAAACCATTAAGCCCTAAATAAAATATTTATAAACAAAGGGTCTTGATAGTCAATTTCTCATTAAATTCTAATAAAAATAACATCAATAATAATTCTAGGAGTTTTACATGTATCAATTAACGAAAATTACTAGCGCATTAACAGCATTGGGTTTATCGGCGGCTTTGGTGATGAGTCCAAGCTTTGCTGCCACTGACCATACTAAAACTGACAATATTAAAGATGTTAGCCCAGTAACCAACGGCGTCAGTCAAAAATTTACCGGTAATAGTAAAGCAGCGACGTCATTAAATAAGTACTTACCAACGATTAAATATACAACTGAAAATCTGCCAGTGCAGGCGCAAAAGGTAAATAGTGCTACTTGGAAACAAGGAATGAAGAGAGATCGTGATACTACTACCAAGCTGCAAGCTCTATTAAACTGGAACCAAAATGGCGTAGGCTCTGTCGATGGCTATTGGGGTAAGAACACCATCAAAGCCATGCAAGCGTTTCAAAAAGCCAATGGCTTGACGGTAACTGATAATTTAAATAACGAGACTTGGCAAGCATTGACTAAAAATGAAAAACTAACGACACAGCCAGTATTGGTTCGTTATCAGCTGAGCGAAGATGACGTTAATATCAAAACCACCACCATTCCCGCTGGCGCAGAAGCCAAAGCCAAGCTCGATGGCATGTATTATGAAAGCGTGACGGAAGGCTTAGCAGAAAAGTTCCATATGAGCGAAAAATATCTTAAAGCGCTCAATCCTAATGCTAAATTCAGCGCCGGCGAAACCATTACTGTTTATAACCCGGGCAATCCTAATACCAAGCCTGTGAGCCGTGTCGTTGCTGATAAAGCAACCGAAACGTTGTATGCTTATGACGATAAAAATAATTTAATTGCCAGTTATCCGACCACGGTAGGCAGTACTGCAACGCCCTCACCAACAGGTACGCATACAGTAGAAGTAAAAGTGCATGAGCCTAACTATACCTATACGGGTGACGATGGTAGTAAGTCTATCATTCCGCCAGGCCCGAACAACCCGGTCGGTTTGGTATGGATAGGGCTGAGTAAGCCTTCTTACGGTATTCATGGCTCGCCAGATCCTGCGCGTATTAGCCGTCAAGCATCAGCTGGCTGTATCCGCCTGACCAACTGGGATGCTTTAGCGCTGTTGGGGGCGATTCAAGATGGTGCCACGGTCGAGTTTAAATAAGAAGTTGTTATGTATAGAGTAATAGGGCTTTAAAGCTCAAAGCTTGAAATGAAGACAAAAAAATACCGCTACAATAGCGGTATTTTTTTATGGTAAAAGCAAAAAACTGATATTACAACACTAAAATTTGCTAGGTAATAATGAGTAGGTTAGCAATATCATTATTATTATCAGTTAAACCACTCAAGCATTTACATCAATGCAGTTATAACCATTTTAGGTAATAAAATTTTAGTTTTTACCACGGTAAGTAATGCGACCTTTTGATAAGTCGTAAGGCGTCATCTCAACCTTAACTTTATCGCCAGTTAAAATGCGAATATAGTGTTTACGCATCTTACCGGAAATGTGCGCAATGATTTCGTGTCCGTTTTCTAGGCGAACTTTAAATAACGTATTTGGAAGGGTGTCGATGACTTCACCTTCAAATTCAATAATATCGTCTTTTGCCATAATTTTTTATCTATCAATCAATTAAAAATAAGACCATATTATACGCAAGTTAGCGGATTAAAGCAATACAGAACCTGATTTTTACTTGACAGCTTGTAAGTGATATGTATGTCTGTTTATATTAACGATGCCCGCTTAATATTTAATCAGGCAGGTTAAGCCAAACAGGCGTTAAAGGCGCGTGTGGCAATAACTGTTGAAAGCGCTCAGGATAGTAGGCATTGATAAAATACAGGCCGTCACCAGAAGCGGTCGGCGGAGCAATGCTACGGTCTTTTTTGGCTAAAATATCTAAAAAGGCGGCTGGCGGCAACTCATGTCGGCCGATAGCGTAGAGGGTGCCCATCAGATTGCGCACCATATGATGTAAAAATCCATCTGCTTGGATATCAAAAACGATAAACTGCCCATGCGCAAATAGTCTGGCGTGACTGACATGGCGAATAGGCTGATTGGACTGGCAAGCGGCAGCGCGGTAGCTACTAAAATCATGAGTACCGGCAATATCAGCCGCCGCTAATTGCATCGCGGCCAAATCCAGCGGCTCATAAATGTGAGTCACTTGATGATTTAAAATAGCAGGGCGCTGGGCTTGATTGAGGGTGATATAGCGATAACGGCGGGCAATAGCGCCAAAGCGCGCATGAAAGTCAGCGGGCATCGGTTGAACCCAACGTAGAGCAATATCATCCGGTAATAAGCTATTGATGCCACGTAGCCAGTTATGGGTAGGACGATAAGCATGAGTGACAAAATGCGCAATCATGTTGCTGGCATGGACGCTTGAATCCGTACGCCCCGCTGCTACCACTTCTACTGGCTCATTGGCGACCTTACTGATAGCGGTTTCTAACGCTTCTTGGACGCCAAGTACTTCTCGTTGTCGTTGCCAACCATGATAATTTGTACCTAAAAACTCGATGGCAATGGCTAAGGTGTAAGTTGCTTGGTTTTCAGTTGCGGTTTGAGTTTTAATGTTGTCATTTTTGATGTTTTCGATCTCAGGTATTGTCATGTTAAAGCTTATAGAGTGATAAACAGTGAATAGTTATTTAGCGCTTCTTGATAGTAGTACTGGCCTGATTGACATTATTTAACCAACGTTGACGCCGTCTGGCCGGAGTATCATAACGCAGCAATAGCCATAGCAAGCGCGCATAAATTGCGGGAATGGTTAAGCGTCCGCCGGCAATGACATGATAATCGTATTGCCAACTACCCGCCGCATAAGTGTCACTAACGCCGCCAAACGGGCATTGACTGGCACATATCACCATGTGACCTTTTTCATAAGCCAGTTGCAATGTTTCTGCTAAAGTTGGCGAGTAAGGTACATTACCAGAGCCAAAACCTAATAAAATAATGCCACAAGGCGGCTGTGATAATAAGGCGCGTAGCTGATTGTTTAAAACGTCCGTATCATTTGGCAAACAATATAAAGCGTGAACGCGTGCTTGCTCCGCCCGAGCTTCGATAGTGCTGACCAGTGCTTGCTGGTCATCTAGCCAATGCTGGCGGCAGGTATCTGATAAGCTTTTGATATAACTATTGGCCGGATATGCCGCTCGTGAGTGACCGGTAAACGCCATAAAGTCATGGCTATGAATTTTTTGCACGGTTTGTGCAGGCCATGATTCGCCACTAAAGCTAATCTTCACACCTGATTCACCTGCTGCCGCTAGTTTTAATGAGTCAGTGAGGTTGTCCCAAGCGTCGCTATGGGCGTCAATCGTATAAGCATCCAGCACCTCACTATCGAGTAAGGGGCGCATGCTACCTGTAACGACAACACAAACATCGCTGCCAGCAAAAGCTTCAGCCAAAAAAGCCCCTAAGTAACTCAAGGTGTCTGTACCGGTAATTAAAACAAAGCGTTTATGGCCTTGTGCATAAGCCGATAATAACAGCCGATAAAAATGAATAAAATCGTGAGGGGTAAGTTGGCTACTGTCTTTAATAAGATCGTTATTTAACCAAGATACGGGCGTTAGGTGCGTAGCTGCATTGTGTTCAGCCAATAATTTTTGCAGCGTTGGCAAAAAAACGTCTGTTGATAATGGCGCTAATGGACGTCCATAACTGCCAAAAGTGCCGCCAGCGTAAATGAGTTGAATAGGGGTAGAAAGTGTTTTTATCATAGCGGAAGAGGGCATAGTAGGGGTACAATCAAGGAGTGGTGGAAAAGGTGATGATACGAGTAATTTAGCACGTTAAATAGTAGAAAAGCTAACTGCAAAAAAAATCAGCGAGCCCATCCCAGATTCTGTGTAACTGCCATTTAGATTAAATGCTTACTGATACGGTCATCAAACATAATCATAAAG
>NZ_JACSQR010000048.1:0-12717 GCF_014836505.1 Psychrobacter communis | reverse complement strand
AGATCCATGATTTTATTAACCAAGTTGGTGGCATTAATAAATTCATTTTTGGCAAACATCTCAAATGAGATCGCTAGCATTTGATTCCAAACAAAACGTGCAGAGCCGACAAGATTATTTAGAATAATCTGTTGCTCTACATTAGGCTCAAGCCTAAACTTATACGCTTTGTTGATTTTCATTACCGCAACTAATTTTGTTTGATAGAATATAAATTCTAAAGATTATTTAGATTTCATACAGTAGCTAATTTGTATAAAAATACCCCACTCTCAACTTGTTTTTCTAAGGTATTGGTTTACTTAGTTTTTAAAATTTCAGTTAAAACAATTAGAATTTTAAATTCTATAAAAACCAAAAGCCTACGATAAGTTGAGATTGGCGTATAAAAATATAATAAACACTAGGCGAAACTCACCTCCACCCTAATGTCGGGTGGAGTCCTCTTTCGCTTTTAGATAGCGGTTTTAGGATAAAAAAGTAGAGGACCTGACAGACGGTCATTAATAACGATATTAAGCTGAATTGGGCAAAAATGAAGATTTTAATAAGTAATGATGATGGGGTGCATGCGCCAGGGCTATTGGCACTTTATCAGGCATTGTCGACCATCGCAGAAGTGGTGGTGGTTGCGCCAAGCAACGAGCAAAGTGGCTGCGCAAGCGCTTTGAGCATCTCAACGCCATTGTATACCCATAATTTAGATTCGGGTTTTATAGCAGTCAATGGTTCACCCGCTGACTGCGTTTATTTGGCGTTACATGAACTCTATCGTCATAGCGATTTTGACTGGGTGATTACCGGCATCAATTCCGGTGCCAATCTCGGTCAGGACGTTTTATTTTCGGGTACCTTTGGCGCTGCATTGACCGCGCAGCTTTTTGGCATACCAGCTATCGCAACCTCTTTGGTAGGCGGCGGCACAAAAAATGACGATGCGCAGCAAGCCAGTCATTATCAAATGGCGGCCAATGAGATTGTCAAACTCATTACCGATACACCGATATTGGATGCTTGCAAAAATTTGCCCTATCATGTATTAAACGTTAATATTCCTGATGTCAAAAGCGCAGCTACGATTAAAGGTCGAAAAATAACAGCGCTGAGTCACAGTCAGATTGCACGTCCCGTTCATCATGTGGTCGATCCACGCGGACGCGATGCCTACTGGCTATCGTTACGCAAACGCCAACGGGAATTATTAACAGACGACGCAAGTATTGAATCAGCAGAAACGCAGATGATGGATGACCAAGCGGTGGCAGCAGGGTATATTAGTCTATCGCCTGTGCGTCTGCATCATACGCCAACCGAAACCCTTGCGACATTCTCAGCCTTAGTACTGTAATTAGCCCTCTAATTAGTGCTGTAAATTGACTTATTTATCTAAGTTTATGATGATATTTGCCCGTGCTTAAATTGGCCAATGCTTAAATTTATTAGTACTAAATTTGCTAGGGCTTAAAATCGCTAAAAACCATTTATTATTGAATGAGCTAAAAACCATTGGTTATTAAATGCATAATTATGGTGTTTAGGACATTAAACGTTACAACCGTTAGCAAAATGCTTGTGAGTAACACAAGGAGTTTGTGAGTAACATATAGAATAGGAAATCTTGTATGAAGAAGCTTATTGCTGGATCGCGCTTAGCAACCCTAGCCTTGATGGGAACATTGACGGCAGCGACCGTGATGATGGTCGGCTGTGCTACCAAACCCACCTATCAAGGGGCTAATCAGGGACCGAAGATTATCACCAACGGACAAGGCGTGCCCAATTATTATCGTGTGCAGCGTGGCGACACTGTCAGTCAAATCGCCGCGCGCTATCGTCTTAATTATCGCCAAATCGGCGCGATTAATGGTTTAGATAGCAAATATACGATTTATAGTGGTCAATGGCTAAAATTATGGCAAGGCGAGCCAGTAAACGCCAATAATAACAATCGCTATAACGCCCCTGCTCAAACACGGCCACAGCCGAGCTATACACCGCCTGTGAATAATACTCCGAACTATTCGCAAACGCCTGTTTATGAAGTGACCGCCAACGCAACGTCTGGTTATGAGTATCCAAGTCGCAACCAAGTGATTCGTAACTTTGATGCTGCTGCCGGTAATATGGGTATGTGGTTTGCCGGTAATGTCGGCGATCCAGTGCTTGCCAGCCAATCAGGTACGGTGCTGTATTCAGGTAACGGCCTGCCAGAGTATGGCAATCTGATTATGATTCGCCATAGCGATAACTACATTACTGCCTATGCGCACAACAGTGCCTTGCTGGTAAAAGAAGGTGAAGCGGTACAGCGCGGACAGCGTATTGCAAATATGGGTAGCAGCGGCGAGACCAACCAAGTCGGCTTAGAATTCCAAGTACGCCTAAATGGTAACCCTATCGACCCACGTGCGGTGCTTGGACGTTAAATTTTAAGACGTTAAATTTTAAGACGTTATATTTTAAGACGTTAAATTTGCTGCAATTTTTTGGTGGCTGTCGTTAATTGTTATTGCTCGCTCGCTATTAATTATTAGCTATCAGTTGCTTTACTTATTCATATTTGAGAAATTTATGTTATTAAACAAACAATACCTTGCCTTGTTTCCCGCGTTAGTCATGGTCGGCTGTACCAGCCAGCAGGCAATGCAAAAGCCGAGTACCCCTGTACGCCAAGGTAATGTGCAAATTACCCAGACTCAAACCATTCAGGTTAAGCCAACGCCTGTACCAGTCGTCAAGCCGCAGCCAGTTGTTAAACCAAGCTATAACAGTTTTTCCGATTGGAAGTCTGATTTTTCGATGCGCGCCATTGCAGCGGGTCATGATGCTTCAACCGTGCGTCGTTTGATGGACATGGCTTATTTAAATCAGCAAGTTATCTCGCTAGATTCAGGGCAGCCAGAGTTTTCTAAAATGCCTTGGGAATATGTCGATTCTGCCGTATCAGATGGCCGTGTCAGCACAGGTAAGCGTAAGTTTGCCGAGCAACGCGCCTTTTTATCACAGTTAGAGTCGCAATATGGCGTCAATGCAGAAATCATCGCTGCGATTTGGGGCATGGAGTCATCATACGGTGTGGTAACGGGCAATAGCAGTATTCCAAGCTCGCTTGCCAGCCTTGCTTATGATGGCCGTCGCCAAGAATTTGCTGAAACCCAGTTATTGTCACTAGCGACGCTATTGCAGCGCGGCGATGTCTCATGGTCACAGCTCGATGGCTCTTGGGCAGGCGGTATGGGGCAGACGCAGTTTATCCCTGATACCTGGCTGAAACACGGCGTTGATGGTGATGGTAACGGTCATCGTAACCCATGGGCAACGAGCGATGCTCTGGCCTCTACTGCCAATTACCTGAGTAATTCAGGTTGGGTGCGAGGCCTTGCGCCATTTTATGAAGCGACTGTACCTGCGTCGTTTGATTACTCAACGGTTGGTACCAAGCAACCTGCGGCTAGATGGGCGGCGATGGGCGTGGATACCATCGCTGATGTTTATTTAGATGCCAATACGCAAATGGAGCTATGGCTACCTGCTGGTAAAGATGGTCCAGTCCTATTACTTAGCCCAAATTTTGATGTCATCAAGGTTTACAACAACTCATCAAACTATGCGCTTGGTGTGAGCCTACTTGGTAAAGCGCTGGCAGGTCAGAGCGGCTTACAAAAATCATGGCCGCGCTATGAGCGTCCATTATCGACCGCGCAAGTGCGTAATTTGCAGCAGCGTTTAACCAGCATGGGTTATGATACCAAAGGCGCTGATGGCATTGTCGGTACCAATACGCGGAAGGCGTTCCAGCGCTGGCAAGCAGATAATGGTCAAACGCCAGATGGTTTTATTACCCAACGTAGCGCGTCTTCATTAGCAGGATGGTGAGACAGAGTAAAGTCGCTGTTTTTAGATAATCGTTATTTACAACGATGGTTTAAAAATAATTAACTCTCATAAATAAAGAAACTCCGTGCTAAGCGGAGTTTTTTTTGTTCGTACAGTTTTATAAAAATTGTAGCAGCAGTTTAGGTAGAGTTTAGACAGCCATCTTAAACTCAACCAACTCAAAATCAGCAGCATTATCGCCTGTATCGCCATCTGCTGTCACCGCCCCAATCACCGCACTGACTTTTGGCTGGCGTGAGTCTTTATCAAGCACGCGCCAATCACCAAGCACGTAGCGCTTTTTATCTGTCGTCGCCTGATGAATGGCTGGGCGATGGGTATGACCATGTAATAACGCATCGCTGTCTGCTATGGCTTGTATTACTGCATCTTCATTGACGTCCATGATATAAGCGGCTTTGTTGGCATTATTTTGCTGACTTTTTTGCCGTAATTTATCTGCGATGGCTAAGCGTTTTGTCAGCGATTTATTGAGTAAATACCACTGGGTAAAACGGTTACGCATCATCTTGCGAAAGAACTGATATTTTTTATCATCGGTACATAAGGCATCGCCGTGTTCTAAGCGGTAATTCTGCTGTCCGACGGTTAAATAATACGGCTCGTAAATCAGCTCACCACCGAATAAGCTACAAAAGGGCTGACCTAAGAGGAAGTCACGGTTGCCATGCATGACCAATATCTCACAGCCAGCTATCCGTAGTTTTTTTAGTTTAACGATAAGCGGCGTGAGCCAATGGCTTTGGCGCGCGTTTTCTGACAAGGTCAAATAGGCATCATCGCCAATCCAAACCTCAAACCAATCACCCAAGATAAACAAGCGTTTAAGCTGAGGTAGGGCAAGGCAATCATCAAGCAGTGCCAAAAAAGCCTGCACTAAGGCAGGCTCTTCTGGCGATAAATGCAAATCGCTAATCAAAACTTGCCGCACCTCATGAGGGCGGGTCGTGATTAAATGATTAAAGCTTTGCATGTATCTTTATCCTCATAAGGTAAGATAAGCGGCTATTAATGACAAACCGCTTATCTTATACCGTTTATAAAAAAACGATTACTGCGTAATGATGGTCGCAGAGTTGATGACCACTGGCTCGTTTGGCACATCAGCATGCATGCCAAAGCGACCGGTTGGTACGCCGCGCATTTTGTCGATAACATCCATGCCGCTGGTGACTTTACCAAATACGGTATAGCCCCAACCTTGCATGTTTTTGCCAGAGTGATTTAGGAAATCGTTGTCTTTTACGTTAATAAAAAACTGACTGGTTGCTGAATGCGGGTCTTGCGTACGTGCCATCGCAATCGTACCTTTGTCATTTTTCAAACCATTGTCCGCTTCATTTTCAACGGGTGCATTGGTCGCTTTTTCATTCATCTCAGCGTCCATACCGCCGCCTTGAATCATAAAGCCGTCAATGATGCGATGGAAAATCGTCCCGTCATAATGACCAGATTTTACATAGTTTAAAAAGTTTTCTACCGTTTTTGGCGCTTTTTCTTCATTGAGTTCGATAACGATCGCACCCATATTGGTGTCAAGTTCTACTACTGGTGGCATGTCTACCATGTGATATTCCTTTTTGATTATAGCGTCTAAAATAACGCTGTTAAGTGGTGGCTAAAAAGTTGCTGACTAAAAAGTTATGGCTAGTCTAACGGCTTTTTTGTCGTCTGTCATGTATCAGGCTGTTAATGCCTTTGCAAAAGCTGATAGAATAACGCAACGTTATCTTTTATCAGCGATTTTTGATTAATTATTTTAAATTTTCTTATTTTGAAACTTTTATAAAGCGTAATGACACGTGTTATAGACTGAAACCTTGCGCTAGGAGCAATGAGTAATGAGTGAGCACTCAAGCAACAATGTACAAAAAGACGAACAAAAAAACGATTTTATTCGTAATATCATTCGCGATGATGTCAAAGCGCAAAAATATCCGCAAATCGTGACGCGTTTTCCACCTGAGCCAAACGGCTATTTGCACTTAGGTCATGTCAAATCTATCTGTTTAAACTTTGGTATCGCCGAAGAGTTTGGCGGCGTTTGTAACTTGCGCTTTGATGACACCAACCCAACCGCCGAAAAGCAAGACTATATCGATAATATTGAAAATGATGTGAAATGGCTTGGCTTTGAGTGGGCAGGCGAGGCGCACCATGCGTCCGGTTACTTTGACCAGTTGTACGCATGGGCCGTGCAATTGATTGAACAGGGTGATGCTTATGTAGACTTGCAATCGCCTGAACAAATTCGCGATAATCGTGGTTCATTTAATGAAGCTGGCACGCCGTCGCCGCAGCGTGATGCCAGTGTCGAAGAAAACTTAAAACTCTTTAATGATATGAAAGAAGGCAAGTTTGCTGAAGGCAAAGCCGTGCTGCGTGCCAAGATTGACATGGCAAGCCCAAATATGAATATGCGCGACCCTGTTATCTACCGCGTCATGCACCAAGCCCATCATCAAACCGGTGATAAATGGTGTATTTATCCGATGTACGATTTTGCCCATCCGCTCTCTGATGCACTCGAAGGCATTACCCATTCGTTATGTACACTGGAATTTGAAGACCATCGTCCGTTTTATGATTGGGCGGTTGAAAAAATTGGCTTTGATATGCCGCCGCACCAGTACGAGTTTAGTCGTCTAAACGTCGACCATACCTTGACCAGTAAACGCAAATTAAAGCAGTTGGTTGATGAAGGTATCGTTAGCGGTTGGGATGATCCACGTATGCCGACCATCGCTGGCATGCGCCGCCGCGGTTATACGCCTGAAGGTCTACGCGATTTTAGTGAACGCGTCGGTGTGACCAAGGTAGACAGCGTCGTTGATTTTCGTCTATTAGAATTTAGTATTCGTCAGTCATTAGAGACGACGACGGCGCGCGGTATGGCAGTGCTCAAGCCGTTAAAGGTAACGATTACTAACTTTAGCGATGCGGTTAGCAGTTGGGAGTCGCAAAAAGCTGATAGCGTCAATGCGCGCTGGGATGAAGACGCTCAGACTTTATGGCTCACGCAGCCAAACCATCCAAATGTTGATATGGGCGAGCGTGAAATTCCGTTTACCGAAACCCTTTATATTGACCAAGGCGATTACGAGATCGAGCCGCCAGCAGGCTATAAGCGTTTATCTCCAGAAAAGCCAGAAATCCGTCTGCGTAACACTTATGTGTTGGCAGTGACTGAGCATATTCTTGATGACGCTGGCAATGTTGTTGAGCTAAAAGCCACGATTGACCCTGCGACTTTGGGTAACAACCCTGAAGGCCGTAAGGTTAAAGGCGTGATTCATTGGGTCTCAGCAAGCCAAGGCGTGCAAGCGACGGTACGCATGTATGAGCAGCTATTTAGCGCTGAAGATCCAAGTAGCGTCGCCGACGTTCATCAAGCGCTAAATCCTAACTCGTTGATTGAGCTCGATGCCGTAGTTGAGCCATCGCTTGCTAATGCCAATGCTGGTACGCGATTCCAGTTCGAGCGTGAGGGCTACTTTATTGCTGATAGTGAAGACCACTCGAGCGACAAGCCAGTGTTTAATCAAATCGTGAGCTTACGTGACAGCTATAAACCGGCTTAGTGTAGAACTATCGGCTCTATTATTAAAGTTTAAAACGTTACTCAACAATAGTAGTTTTCAAAAAAGCCCATTTCTAGTACGCTAGAGATGGGCTTTTTTATGAACGTGGATTTTCTTGAAGGGTTCAGAATATATTGATTTGGTTAATGTTTTAAATGCAAACTTGGATTCTTAGTAATAAATGGCATAAGCGCATTACAATCCATCACAAGACATTCATAACTAGTTTGCTAAGATAGAAGAGAATTCTTGCTGACGTAATTTGAGTTATTGTGTAGTATTGACCGAGTATGTTGATAGCTAAGTACATTTATAACTAGGAACATTTATAACTAGGAACATTTATAACTAAATACGTTTATAACTAAATACGTTTATAACAATAGAGCGCATGGATACCTTTAGAGGTGAATAAATACTAACGCTCATCACTCATATAAATAAGGAATAAAGCATGGCAAATTTACGTTTAGGTGATACTGCACCAAATTTTGACGCGACAACCACTGATGGTGATATCAATTTCCACGAATGGGCAGGGGACAGTTGGGTTGTCTTTTTCTCACATCCTGCAGATTACACGCCAGTATGTACCACTGAGCTTGGTCGTACCGCAGCATTAGGCGGTGAGTTCCAAAAGCGCAATGTAAAAGCAATCGCCCTATCAGTTGATGGTTTAGAGGACCATAAAGGCTGGGCCAAAGATATTGAAGAAACCCAAGGTACCGCTGTTAACTTCCCTATCATTGCAGATTCAGACCGCAAAGTGGCGGATCTTTATGACATGATTCATCCAAATGCCGACAATACCGCGACGGTTCGAAGTGTATTTATCATTGATCCAAACAAAAAAGTACGCTTAACGCTGACTTATCCAGCCAGCTGTGGCCGTAACTTTGATGAGATCGTCCGAGTTATCGATGCGATGCAATTGTCTGATGAGTATAACGTCGCAACGCCAGTTGATTGGAAAGAAGGCGATGACGTTATCATTCCACCAAGCGTGAAAAATGAAGATATTCCCGCCAATTATCCAAAAGGCCATACCGAAATTAAACCTTATCTCCGTACCACGCCTGCGCCTAACAAATAAGTTGAGCAGCTAGTCCAAGCAGTTGTTTTAAGTTAATAAGCCCTATGACGTCATGTTATAGGGCTTTTACTTCTTTAGCTTTTCAGCCTTTTATTAGAAGAGCATATTGCATGAGGTTTTGTTATGATAATAACAGGCTGAAATGTCTACACATGATATTCACAGTTTTATCCATAACCGATAATGCAATAACCATAATAAAACCAAAGGGCGCTGAGTCGCTTTAAAACCGTCTTACAAGGAGTTTGCCATGAAAAAATTATACTTAACCCGTACCGCCCCAAATCCACGTAAAGCGCTTATTTTATTAGCGTCAAAAGGTATCGATGTCGATGATATGGATGATCTTGATGTGGTCGACATCGACTTCGCTACCAATGAGCAGATGTCCGAGGAATTTACCAAAATTAACCCTATGCAGACCGTACCCGTTCTAACCTTGGATGATGGTACGGTGCTGAATGACTCGCAGGCAGTATGCGAGTATCTCGACCGCGTCTATGGTGAGCGTTCAGTGATGGGTAATGACGTCGTACAGCGGGCGCAAGTATGCTCGATGCGCCGTATTGCCGAGTTTGAGGTGCTATATAACTTTATGCTGGCGTTTCAGCATAGCCATCCGTCCAAAGCGCAGCGTGTCGAGCAAGTACCTGAGTTTGTCGCGCCCTCTATTGCCCGCGCGATAAAAGCCCTACCTTATTTTGAAAATGCCTTAAACGGTCATGATTATTTGGTCGGTGACCAGTTAAGCTTTGCCGATATCGTACTGTATTTGGGTCTAGATTTTGGTAAAGCGCTAAAATTTAATCCAAACGAGCAGGGCGAAAATTTGGCGCGTTTTTATCAAATGATGCATGAGCGCTTTAGTATTAAAAATATGGCAAAAGCCAAACCTGCTTATGATGAATGATAAGGTCGCTTTATAAATCGAGCTTTACATAGCCAGAAGCCTTAATGCGCTAACCACCATATTAGCCAGTTAAGGCTTTTTTTATTGTAAAATTAGAAAAACTATCGAAAACAGTTACTATCAATCTATAAAATTAAACACTTTGTAACAATAATAGATGACATCGGCGCTATAGTGGTCAAATTATGAACACTTTACAAAAACAGATACAATTGCGATTTGTATAGTAAAAACTTCGTATGTTAAAAAGCGGAATATCGAAAAGGTTTACTCACAAGGTATGACTGTTATGACCTCATCTTTTGACACCCAATATTTTACGGAATCATCTTTTATAAAGTCTTTGGCTAGATTTGCTGTATTGCCTAGCATTCTAGCGGTAAGTCTGACATTAACTGCCTGCCAAGAATCCTCAGTACCAAGCGAGAATGATGTACAGACAGAAAATGCTAACGAAGTCGATGGTAATGCTGCTACGCCTGATGCTACGCTAGAAAATGATGAGTCCAAGGCGGCTGAGATGAGCACTGAAGAACAAATGATAGCCAATCTTACCCGTTATCGCTGGACACTGATGTCTGCAAGCGATAAAGGCGCCCAGCCACTAAATACACTGCTCGATATCAAAGACCAAGTGCGCTTGAGCTTTAGCCAATACCAAGGCGAGAATAGCCTAAACTATAGTGTCGGCTGCAATACCATGAGCGCAGGATATCAGCTTCAGGGTCAGACGTTGACCATCGAAGACGGTATGAGCACCAAAATGTCGTGCGGTGAGCTTGATAAGGCTGAAAACCAATTGAATGAGCTAATGCAAGGTGAGAATCAATTGACCTTAGTATTAGACGCCAATGTCGAAAACGGTAGTGCTGAGAGCGCAACGGCTGAAAGTCGTCAACCAATCTTAACGCAAATCACAAGCGACGCGGCGACGTTAGTTTGGGCAGGTAAGTTAACCTCACAGGCCAAATACAACAGTAAAGGTGAAACGGTATTTTGGGCAGTCAATGCTAAGAAAGTAGCCTGCGCTGACAAGAGTTCAGAGTTATGCTTACAAGTAAAACCCATTACTTATGATGACCAAGGTATCAAGGTTAGCGAAGGTGAGTGGACAGCCTTTAACGGTGAAATCGATGGCTATCAGCCCGATGGTATGCACGATGAAGTACTACGTCTTCAGCGCTATCAGTTAGACGCTAACGAGAATGAAGAAGCGCAAGAATATGCCTATGTACTCGATGCAGTGATTGAGAGTAGCGTGGTAGA
The DNA here is from genome assembly GCF_014836505.1 of Psychrobacter communis. Taxonomy (NCBI): domain Bacteria; kingdom Pseudomonadati; phylum Pseudomonadota; class Gammaproteobacteria; order Moraxellales; family Moraxellaceae; genus Psychrobacter; species Psychrobacter communis. The sequence goes on along the minus strand of NZ_JACSQR010000048.1, from coordinate 1,970 downwards.
GTAATGCTTTGTTAGAGTAGGTTTGTTGGTCATTTTCATTATTTTAAACGATGACTCAAATAGAAGAGATAATTTAAACGAAAAACACGCGCCGTTTGGATGCGTGTTTTTTTATATTTATTACTTCTATTACTTTACTGCGAACTTATTTTTTAACGCAAATTGCCTAAGTCTTCTTCGGTCAAACGCCAGCGACCTTTTTTCTTCGATGTGCCGCGTCCGCGCATGGCGCTATTCATTATGAGTTTGTTCATGGAATGGCTTGAATGCGCATGACAAATGGCGCAGGCAAGACCATCAGCGGCATCTTGCTGGGGCACCACCTCTAACGCCAAAATGCGACAGACCATCTCTTGTACCTGCTCTTTTGCCGCTGCACCATAGCCGCAGACCGCTTGTTTAATTTGGCGAGCGGTATATTCCGATACTTCTAAATCAAGAGCGACCATAGCAGCAATCGCCGCACCGCGAGCTTGCCCGAGCTTCAACGCTGAGTCTGGGTTTTCTGCCATAAAAACTTGCTCGATAGCGGTATAAATCGGCTCGTCGCCATATTTTAAATGATGCTGGGTGATACGCGTTAAGCCATTAAAAATACGCTTTAGGCGCTCAGGCATCTCTTTGGTATCTGTACGAATCGTGCCTGCGTCTATATACGTTAGTTTGTCGCCCGTTTGTTGGATAATGCCATAACCAGTCATGCGCGAACCCGGGTCAATCCCGATAATAATTGCCATAGTATTCCGTCTTACTTACATTTTGTTTTATGGCTTAAAAATCAGCCGTAAGTTTGATAGTATAGCAATCAATCCCCATATACATCATATGTTAGCCATATTAATTTGCATGGCGCTTAATTTTTTAGATTTTATCTTATAGGACGACACTTTATGGGTCAGATAGTTGGTATTGCCATCGTTTGGTTTATTATCGAGATGCTGCTTTGGTATTTACTTGCGCAGTTTATGAGCGGTTGGTGGGTATTTATGTGGTTTATTATCGCCGCCGTTATCGGTATCTCTTTTATACGTAAAGGGATGGCAGCACTCAATCCAATGGCGCAGCAGATGAAAGCTGGCGGTATGATGAACCCTGCGATGCGTCCACAAGAATCAACCATGATTAAAAGTGTCGCTGTAGCAGCGGCGGGTCTGTTGCTGCTGATTCCAGGTGTGCTCAGTGATTTATTAGCCTTACTGGTGATATTGCCGCCAGTGCAAAAAAAGCTCAAAGACTTTGCTAATAATTACGTTATGAACAATCAGCAAAAAATGATGGAGATGATGGCAAAACAGATGGGTGGACAAAACCCGTTTGGTGGCGCAGGCGGCATGGGCGGTCAGAATCCATTTGGCGGTGCTGGTGGTATGAACAATCAAAATCCATTTGGTCAACAGCAACAAAATCCGTTTGGCAATGTGTTTAAACAACATACTACTGTCGATGGGACGGCTAAAAACATCCCTAAAGATGTGAAGAAAATTACCAAATCTGCCAATGACGAATAATCAATTTATTATTAAATAGATATTCTTGCCGACATAAAAATGCCCCTTTTATCATTAATAAAAGGGGCTTTTGAGTTTTAAAACTATTTTTTATAAAAGATAATATTTATAAATAAAATAGTGAATAACTGAATAAAACAACCGAAGTGCCGCCGTAAGATGGTGACCCATGAACCGTGAAGTTCAGGGCGGATGCGTCACTGCCTCTGCAGGTTTCCTGAGACACCGCAAGCGGTGCAGGCATACACAATGAGGCAATAGGTACCACATCCTGGTAAAGCATTATCGGCTCAGGGAATAAACATCTACTAGCCAACACTTCAGAATATAATTATCTTAACCAATGACTTGAGTGATTGCAAGTACGATTTACAGATTGCTACGTAGGGTTGCAAACAGTTAAATAAAACATATACAAACCTACCTATTTATTACTATAATAGATAGATTATATCTATAATA
>NZ_JACSQR010000047.1:0-13444 GCF_014836505.1 Psychrobacter communis | reverse complement strand
CTTGGTAAACTTACTTTAGCAACTTTGGACTTCTTTTTTTATCTTTTTTTGAGCCCTTATCCCGAACTGGGGTTAAAATTAATAACAACACAACCGCTATCAGCTGACTCTATTAACCACTTGTAATGGCAAATGCTTCATCGCTTGACCGACAATCGACCATGGCAGGCTTGGCACGCAAGCTTCGTCTACTTCTGCCTCAATCGCAGCAACGATCGCTTTGGTGCCTGTTTCTGCATCTACTTCAAACGGTAAAGGTTTGGCATTTTCATTGATTTCGGTGCGCACATAACCTGGATAAATGGTCGATACCTTAATCGGCAATTTGGTCAATAGCATATCGGCACGGATACCTTCTGCAAGATGTGCTAAACCCGCTTTACTTGCGCCATAAGCGGTCAAATGCTTAGGCAAGCCGCGCATCGCTGACATACTAGATATCACCACCAGATGACCGCTATTTTGAGCTCGGAAAATATTCATCGCCGCTTCACATTGGGCAAGCGCTGAGATGAAGTTAATCTCGACGGTTTTGCGATTGGTATCAAAGCGCCCTTTGCCAATCCGGCGGCTATCACCGACGCCGGCATTGACCACCACGCGATCAATATGACCAAAATCCGCTGCGAACCCATCAAACACCTCGAATATCGCATCGTAATCACTGACATCCAAGACACGGTATTCAATACGGATATCAGGATACTGCGCCGATAGCTCGGTTTTTAAATTTTCTAAACGATCAGTACGGCGGGCGCAAATGGCAAGATTATAACCAAGTTTTGCAAAGAGTCTTGCCATACCCTCGCCTAACCCTGAGCTTGCGCCAGTGATTAAAACCGTTTTACCGCGGCCAACCTGTTGCTTATTTAAACCTTTCAGATAACGCGCTGGCTGAATGGCACTAAATAACTGATTTTTATGGTGGTTAGCGCTACTGGTCACTAAGTTTATTAATTTATTTTTCATAAACCATCCTATTGGTATTCATATAAATGACGTCGACTGTCTATCGTAACGTAAATCTACAGAGTAAGTTTAGCAGTTATAGCCTAAAGCAAACACGCAAGCAACCTAAAGCAGCATAGAATCAAACTACTTTCACCCTATAATGATTGATTTTAAAACCATAAAAAACGGCTACCTAGTTACAGTAACCGCTTCACGATGTTTTTAATTAACTGGCTTTAAGACTTTGATCTTTGTTTTTTAGCGCCAAGTCACAAAGCGTTTGCCCTCAGCAAATAAATGACTGTATTCGTTCAAAGACAACAGGCGACTCCGTTCATTTTTAAGCGTCAGCGATGTCACGCCAGTGTTGACCAAACTTTTATTGATTTGATAGGCTGTTGAGCTGCCCTGCTGTAATAACTGCGCAGTGATCGCAGCGATAATACCACCCGAGGTAAACACCAAAACCGTACTGTCAACGCCTAACTGCAAATTGGCAACTTGTTGACGTACTTGCTCAAGCGCTTGCTTGGCGCGCTCATTAAACTGTAGCCAGCTTTCGATATAATCACTGTCGTTTTCGCCCGCATGCCAACGCTGCATCGCGTCGTCAAACAACTCTGCCAGCCGTGTGACTGGCACCTCTGCTTTAGCAATCTCAGCAGCAATTCCCACACGGCTAGCAAAAGCAGGATTAGATTTTATCAGTACATCTTTATGATTAAACTCATCAAACTGCGGCAGTACATAGCTATCAGGCTCATCTAGATTGATGGCAGTTACGCTTGGTTTTTCGTTACTCTCGCCAAAAGATGACTGATAACTTTGCCAAAAATGGCGCGCAGAATCTTGCTGCCTAACCAAACTACCGCTAAAAATCGCATCGATTCGGCGCTGGGTCGTTGCATAATGCTGACCCAGCATTTGCGCCTGCATACTACCAAGCTCTGAGAGCTGGTCGTAATCTTCTTGCCCAAATGACGCTTGACCATGACGCGCTAAAAGTATGGTTGTCATAAAACATTGCCTTATTAATCGTACTTTTTTAAATTTTTTAGATTGAATCAACGGCTATAAATTTGTGCATTTACTATGCGTTTAAAGCGTTTATTCTTTAGCTTTAGAATTACTTTGTCCAAAATAGCTTTTTGGTAAAATGCCCTTGATAACCGTTTGAATCGGACTTGGTAGTTGCTCGACCATCGCCGCATCGACGCCTATATCTTGCAGATGCGGTTGCACGTGGCTTATAAATAAAGCCTCGCCTTCATACTGAGCAATCAGCTTGAGACATTTAGCATGTAAGACATGGACGATAATCCAAAAGTTCTTAAAAGCTGGATTGCTGGTTTGTTTATTATAATAACGATAATAAATCTGCTGCACGATACCGGCTAGGCGAAATAGTCCAAACACTTCATAAAACGTCCAGTTGTCTATCTTAAGGCCCGTCTTTTTAAGATAATAGGTTACCACTTCATCACGGGTCATCATGCCTTTTAAATGCGTTGGCTGACGGCGAGATTGCTGCATGATGATGTTGTCATCTTCTTCAATCCAATACGCTAAAGCGCTACCCAAATCCATCAAAGGGTCGCCTAAGGTAGCCATTTCCCAATCGAGCACACCGATGACCTTGGTCGGATCATCAGCCGCCAAAATCACATTATCAAAGCGCCAATCATTATGGATAACACAAGTTTTACTATCGGCAGGCGTGTGCTTGCCAAGCCATTGTCTTACCAAAGCAAAGCTTGGCACATTGGGCGTTTTGGCTTTGACATAACGCTTATCCCAGCCCGTCACTTGACGCTCACAATAACCTTCGCCGCGACCAAGATTTACCAAATCAGGGTGCTTGGTATAATCGACTTCATGCAACTCAATCAAAGCGTCGATGACATTGGTACATAACTCGCGTGTTTGCGCTTCGTTTAAATCGACGCCTTTTGGCAAATTAGCCCGCGGAATGATACCTTCCATTCGCTCCATGACATAAAAGTCTGCGCCAATAACGTCTTCATCAGTACACAGCGCGACCATTTTTGGTACATAGGGATAAGCATCTTTTAAAGCTTTTTGCACGGTATATTCGCGCACCATATCATGTGCCGATTTGGCTTTGGTGCCTTTTGGCGGACGGCGTAAAATCAAATCTTGGCCGTCACCTTCGCCTTCATATTGCAGCCGGTAAGTCCAGTTTGAAGCGCCACCTGAGAATTGTGTCACCGTTGGCTCGCCTTTTATATCAACGCCTTGCTCGCGTAGCCAGTCGCTGACCGCTTTGGCGTCAAGCTCTTCGCCCTCGCGCACTTCGCCGCCTTTATCTAAAACTTTATTAACGGTTTGATTGTCAGCATCAGTATGGTTGGCATGATGTTCAGTTGCCATAAGACATTCCTTATCGTGTGGTCGTTTATTTTTTACCAGTTATTTGTTGTTTATAAAAGCTTAAGAGTTAAAAATTCACTATCAAATCATCGATAGTGAATTTTTGGTCATATAATTTAAATGACAATGTAGCCGACTTTTTAAGATTTAGGAGGTTTAGACGAGCGGCTAAAACCTTGGCGTTTTAATTCTAATTTGGCAATCATGGTTTTATGTACTTCATCAGGACCATCGGCTAAACGTAGTGCGCGAGCTTGTGCAAAGAAAGCAGGCAACATCGTATCTTGACAAACACCCATGCCACCGTGAATTTGAATCGCCATATCAACCACTTCTTGCAAGACAGTCGGTGCAACGACTTTAATGGCAGAGATTTCAGTCAATGCCGCTTTGGTCCCCTTCGCGTCCATTTTTTGCGCCGCGTATAGTGTCAATAAACGCGCTTGGTCAATTTTGATACGGGCGTCAGCGATACGCTCAAAGTTACCGCCTAATTGTAGCAGAGGCTTACCAAACGCGGTACGCTGCATACCGCGCTTAACCGCGAGCTCAAGAGACTTTTCGGCAGCACCAATACAGCGCATGCAATGGTGAATACGACCTGGTCCTAGGCGACCTTGCGCAATCTCAAAGCCCATACCAGGCCCACCGATAAAGTTACCAGACGGCACACGCACATTATTAAAGCGGACTTCGCCATGACCGTGCGGCGCATCGTAATCACCAAATACCTTTAACATACGTTCGATGTTAACGCCTGCGGTGTTTGCTGGCACCAAGACCATCGAATGCTGATGGTGACGGTCTTTATCCTCATCAGGAGTATAAGCCATGACAATCAAAACATCGACGGCAGGGTCGCCAAGACCCGATGACCACCACTTGCTACCATCGATAACAATCTCATCGCCATCGACGACAGCAGTCGCTTGCATATTGGTTGCATCACTTGACGCCACATCAGGCTCAGTCATACAAAATACCGAACGCGTTTTACCTTCTAATATCGGCGTTAGCCATTTATCTTGCTGCTCCTGTGAACCATAACGCCATAACAGCTCCATATTTCCGCTATCAGGGGCATTACAATTAAAGACATAAGGCGCGAGCAAACTGCGACCGGTGAGCTCGGCAATCGGTGCATAATCAGTAACCGACAGCCCAGCCCCAAGCTTATCATCAGGTAAAAATAAATTCCATAAACCCGCTTCACGCGCTTGTTTACGTAGGCTCTCGTACTTTTCTGGCCAGCGCCAATTTTTCCAATTACCATCAGGGTTTTGCGCATGACAGTCCGCCCAAAACTGTGCTTCTATTGGCTCGATTTGGGTTTCGATAAACTCTTTGACTTTGGCATGCATGGCTTGACCATGTTCGCTGGCGGTAAACATTAATGTGTCGGTAGACATAGTTGACATCCTTTTCTTTACTGATGATTAATGGCTTTTATGAAATTCACATCAAAATTCTATGTGTTGAGATTGCATAAAAAGATTAATGAGATTTTATAGTGTACGTACGTATACTCTGTTTTATCTGCCCCATTTATAACACAGCATTTGCGATTAAACAGCAAAAAAGGCGCGACCCGCTAGGACACGCCTTTTACAAAATACAAACAATGCACGATTCGCTGTTGAAATACTAGAACGCTAGCTATCAATTAACCTCATGATATTTAGACTTATTTTAGGATGTTTAAGCGGCTCTCTAAATCAAAACGCGCCAGTGCATCTGGTAGCTTATCAATCGCCATGCTGAGTGTGGCTTCTGCGGCTTGTGATAAACCCAATTTTTCGGCAAGCGTTGGCTTTTGACGTGAATGCAGCGCATACACTTCATTATTTTCCATACGCTCTAAAATATAACTGTCAGAGGTTTGCAAGCTATCAATTAAGTTAAGTTTTAGCGCATCTTCACCATACCAATGCTCACCAGTAGCGACTTTAGCGACATCCAGTGTTGGACGATAGGTATTAACGAAGTGCTTAAATAACTCGTGCGTCTGCTCCAGCTCCTCTTGATATTTAGCGCGGTCTTCGGCGTCATTTTCACCAAACACAGTCACGGTGCGCTTATAGTCACCTGCGGTGAACATCTCGTAATCAACATCATGATTTTTGAGCCATTTATGGAAGTTTGGTAATTGCGAGACCACACCGATTGAACCAATTATCGCAAAGGGTGCGGCAACGATATTGTCGGCGACACAAGCCATCATATAACCGCCACTGGCCGCGACTTTATCGACACAGACGGTAAGCTTTAGACCGGCGTCTTTTAAACGTGCTAATTGTGCCGCTGCCAAGCCATAACCATGAACCAAACCGCCGCCCGACTCTAAGCGTACGACGACTTCATCGCCTTTATTAGCGGTACTGATGAGTGTGCTGATTTCTTCGCGTAAATGCTTCACCGCTGTGGCTTTGATATCACCATCAAAATCAAGCACAAAAACTTGCTGCTTCTCATCGCTATTATTCTTTTTGTTTTTACTCTTATTTTTTACTTTTAATGCTTGCTTGGCTTTTTTCGCCATGGTTTTTCTAAGTTGTTTAAGCGCCGCTTTACCTTGCGTCGCCTCCATCAGATCTTCACGACGTTGCTCTTGGCTTTTATTGAGATGGATAACTCTTAGCTCAACAGGATTTTTAGAAGGATGAAAAAGCATGAGCAGGATTCCTTGATAGTTGAAATAAATAATTTTAATAGATAATTGAAGTGGTTTTAATACGGTTTAATAAGTTAGCTTGATATGCGCACAGTGACTAGCATTTTCAAGCAAAATGACAATATTTAACCCAAGACAAATATTACTGAATAAATACCACCTCTACTGATACGTCCCTGCCCTTCGTTTGAACACTACTGATTGGACGCCACAGGTTGTATAACAAAGGCAGATTAGGCATAATATGCGTTTACATCAAATTTTCTGCAGCCAACGTGATGACCATTTGTCTTATATCGCGTTATTCGTGCTTTTTTGGCTAAATGCTCAAAGGCACGGCGCTTATATTACACGCTAGCGGCTGCATTATTGTATTTCGAATTGGGCTGACAACTGGATAATTATATTATGACGCAAAGCACTATGACGCATAGCGAATACCGAGACGAATATTGCGGCGCTGTAACCGAAAGCTTACTTGAGCAAACCATTAGCATCGTAGGCTGGGTACATCGTCGTCGCGATCACGGTGGCGTGATTTTCTTAGACATGCGTGACCGCGCGGGTATCTTGCAGGTCGTCGTTGACCCAGATACGCCAGAAGCATTCGCGACTGCTGATGCGGTACGTCCTGAATATGTGCTAAAAATTACCGGTCGCGTTCGCCGTCGTTACGAAGGTACTGAAAACGCTAATATGACCAGTGGTCAAATTGAGCTATTGGGCAAAGAGATTGAAGTATTGGCAAAATCTGAAACCCCGCCTTTCCCATTAAATGATGAGAAAACCACGGTATCAGAAGATCTGCGTTTAAAATATCGCTACCTTGATATGCGTCGTCCGCAAATGCAAGAGCGCATGGTTTTCCGTGCTAAAGCCACCTCAACGATTCGTCGTTATCTAGATGACCATGGTTTCTTAGACGTTGAAACGCCTATCTTGACTCGTGCCACACCAGAAGGCGCACGGGATTATCTGGTGCCTTCACGCACTCGCCCGGGTAACTTTTTTGCTTTACCGCAGTCACCACAGCTATTTAAACAGTTATTGATGGTGTCAGGATTTGATCGTTATTATCAAATCGCTAAGTGTTTCCGTGACGAAGACTTACGTGCTGACCGTCAGCCTGAATTTACCCAAGTCGATATTGAGACTTCTTTCTTAAATGAAGAAGAAATCATGAATATCAACGAAGGTTTGATTAAGCATCTATTTAAAACCATGCTGGATGTTGAATTTGAACAATTTCCGCGTATGACTTATGCTGAAGCCATGCGCGACTATGCCTCAGACAAGCCTGACCTACGTATTCCATTAAAATTGGTCGACGTTGCTGATTTAATGAAAGACGTTGATTTTAAAGTCTTTGCCGGTCCTGCCAACGACCCTAAAGGCCGCGTTGCTGCCCTTCGAATTCCTGGCGGTGCTTCATTAAGCCGTAAGCAAATCGACGCTTATACTAAGTTTGTGAGCATTTATGGTGCACGTGGTTTGGCTTATATTAAAGTCAATGACGCCAGCAACATCAACAACGGTGTCGATAAAGAATCTGGTCTACAATCGCCTATCATCAAAAATATGACTGATGACGTCCTAGCGAGCTTGATTGAGCGTACGGGTGCCGAGAGTAATGATATTATCTTCTTCGGTGCTGATAAAGCCAGTGTCGTCAACGATGCCATCGGTGCGTTACGTCAAAAAATTGGTCTAGACTTAGACATGCTGACCTGCGAATGGGCGCCACTTTGGGTGACTGACTTCCCAATGTTTGAAGAAACGGATGATGGGCGCTGGACATCAATGCACCATCCGTTTACCAAACCAAAAGGCTCTGTTGAAGAATTGAAAACCAAACCTGAATCAGCGCTTTCTATCGCTTATGATATGGTGTTAAACGGTACTGAAATCGGCGGCGGTAGCTTACGTATCAATACCCTTGAGATGCAAAAAGCGGTATTTGAAGCGCTAGGTATCGATGAGGCTGAAGCCGAAGAGAAATTTAGCTTCTTACTTGATGCTCTAAAATTCGGTGCGCCTCCGCATGGTGGTTTAGCCTTCGGTTTGGATCGCCTCATTATGCTGATGGTCGGCGCAAGCTCTATCCGTGACGTGATCGCCTTCCCTAAAACCAAAACTGCTGAAGACCCATTGACGCAAGCGCCTGCTCCGGTAGATAGCAAACAGCTACGTGAACTTGGTATCCGTGTACGTGAAAAGGCCCAGCCTGATACCAATAAACCTGCACAATAAATGGTTTAGTCATGCGCAGATATTGTTTATATTGTCCGTTATGTAATGTATCACCATGCGAATGGTCATGAATCCATATCATCTCTTCAAATTCGTGCCACTGTCTGTTTTGCAGATGCTGGCACGTTTTGTTGCCTGGGTAATATTACGCCTACCAAATGCTAGTATCATGCGCACTGTGCGTATCAATATGGCGCTGATTGCGCCGTCGTTATCTGCTCATCAAAAACGCGCATTAACCAAAGACATTATTTATCATCAATGTTTAACCAGTATCGAATCTATCAAAAGCTGGGCGATGCCACCGCAGTGGAGCATTGCCCAGATTCGTGACGTGCATAATAAAGAGTATTTATTAGAAGGGCTTGCCAATCCTAATGGAATGCTGGCGATTGTCCCCCATCTGGGTACGTGGGAGATGATGAACGCGTGGCTTAATCAGTTTGGCGCGCCAACGATTATGTATAAGCCTGTTAAAGGCGAGCTGACTAACGATTTTGTCTTGCAAGGTCGCTCGCGTCTTAATGCCACACTGGTTCCGACCGATGGTAGCGGTGTCAAAGCGGTTTTTAAAACCTTAAAACAAGGCGGTTTTAGTATTGTATTGCCTGATCACGTTCCTGAACCTTCAGGTGGCGTAATTGTGCCCTTTTTTGGTATTGAAACTTTAACCAGCACATTGGCGTCAAAACTGGCAAGCAAAACCAAGTGTGCCTTGGTTGGCTTATCCTGCATACGTCGTGACGACGGGCAGGGTTTTGACATTTATTGTTATAAATTAGACGCTCCAGCGCTCTATGACCGCAATACTGAAACCGCTGCTCATGCGCTCAATATTGCCATGCAGCATATGATTGAATCTCATTACAGTCATTATATGTGGGGTTATCGCCGTTTTAAACAAATCCCTTTATTAGACAACCCTTATAGGGCTGACGAAAAAGCTTTGGCTGATTTTATCAACGGTAATATCCAAAAACATGCCTTACATGATAATAAGCAAATGTCTAATAATTCTGAAGTTTAATTCTAATAAGCAACATTCGTACAATCAGTTAAGCATCTAGAAATATCGTCAATGATAGCTATGCTAATATGAGCAAGCGGTTATTTATTAGGATATTTTTTGGCTGACTAATGACTGAACAAATTTTCATTGACTTTAATATGAGTACATTATGGCGACTGACGTAACCAGCCTTTCATCGACCGAGCAACTACAAACCGATCCTAGCACTGCCGAGCAGCGTTATATTATTTGTATGAAATGGGGCGATAAATATGGTCCTGAATACGTCAACCGTCTTTATAATATGGTTAGTCGGCATTTGACCTTAGATTTTCAAATGGTTTGCCTAACCGATGATAGTACTGGCATTGACCCTGCAGTTGCTTGTTACCCCATTCCAGAAATGGATTTACCAGCTGGTCCTGAACGTGGCTGGAAAAAACTGACCACTTTTAAGCCTAAATTATATGATCTAAAAGGTGTTGCCTTATTTTTAGACATCGATATTGTTATCGTCGCTAACATTGATGCTTTTTTCACTTATGAAGCTGAGTATGAAGACAGCGTTGTCATTATTCGTGACTGGAAAAAGCCATGGCGTATGATTGGCAATAGCTCGGTTTATCGCTTTAATATAGGTATGGGTTCCTATCCTGATTTGCTCGCAAACTTTGAGCGCAACTTTGAAACCATTCGCACACAGGTTCGTCATGAGCAGGCTTATCTTTCTAACTATCTGCGTGAGCATCACCATTTAGAGTACTGGGATAAAAACTGGTGTGTCAGTTTTAAATATCAGTGTATGGCGCCTACTCCTTTGAATTTTGTACGTGCACCGACGTTACCTGAAGGCGCAAAAATTGTTATCTTTCATGGTGAGATTAATCCACCAGACGCCATCAAAGGTGGCGGCGGCAAATGGTATCGTCATGTGAAGCCTAGCCCTTGGTTGCAAGAGTATTGGGTGTAACTAAGTCATAGAAAAATCTGGAACCCAACATGGAATTACCTCCTAGCGCCACTTTTAATATTGACAATCAGAGTGTTGGTATTTCTGCTTTTGATGCAAGAGAAGCCGAGCAAAACCTTCACCAGCAAGCAGTCAATATCATTGCTTCTGGTCCATCTATTACAGATTTATCATTTGCGGACTTAGTAGATACGGCGACTATTTTTGTGAATGGCAGTATTAGCCTAATGGCTCAATACAATTTTACCAATGTCGTCGGTTATGTCATTAGTGATGCGCGCTTCGTCAAACATCAACCAGATATTTTAAACAAGTACTACACAGGCCAGCCTTTGTATGCAACTCTAGCAGTGTTTGAGGCATTAGCAATCTCACACCCCAGCATGATAAGCAAATACCATAATGCAATGCGTATTATCTATCCTGCCGATCGAGCTTGGAGCGTAAAGACAAATCAGTCTTGGTTTGGTAGGCTGCTATCAAAACCACTATCACATAATAAAAAGATACCGCTAGCATTATTGGCCAATCAACCTAACTTTGTTATAGATACGCAGCATCAGCCTGCACCTATCGGCCTATCTTTAGATATGACTTATGGGTTTATAGAAGCAGGAACAGTAGCTTACGTCGCCGCCCAGTTGGTTTATTCACGTCATGCTGGCACGATTCACTTATATGGGATTGATTTATTGAATAATAACCAACCTCGATTTTATGAGAGTAAAGGCGATAGCGCGCCTTGTAAATTAGATAAGGCAATTACTGATCGGATTGTGCCGTCTTTTAACCTGCTAGGTAAGGTTTATAAAGAAAATAACGTACCTGTTATAAATCATTCACCAGTCTCTCAGGGTCTATTTAGTGCACTAGATTAATTGCTATTTTTTAAATGAATTAGTGGATAGAAAATTTTGGTCAGGTACACGCTTCAATCAATATATAAACATTTACGAATAGGGTTTGTATTAAATGACAGCACCGAGTGGATGGCGAAGAAAAGCGATTTTACTGTTTAGAAAAATCTAAATTAAGAATTGTTAATAATACTACTGGATATATTTGAAATACTTATCTAATATATCGCCAGAAAACTCCACCATTCACGTTATATTCTTAAATTTATAGAGCTTTCCATGACTTCAGCTTCAACTCCATTATTCTTCGAAAAAATCAATGCGCCGGATAGCTTTATTGTATGTTGTTTTTATACCGATAGTTACCGCAGTCATGCTTTAAATCTAAAGCAATCACTCGATGAATTTAACCTCAATTACTACTTTAAAGAAGTGGAAGATGCGGGTTACTGGGAAGCAAATACTCGTATCAAACCCCACTTCATTTTAGAATGTCTAAAAAAATTCCCTAATAAAAATATTTTATATTTAGATGCCGATGCACTGGTCAAAAAACCTTTAGGTTATTTTAATACTATCACTGCTGATGTCGCTTTTTATGAGACTAAAGGACTGCCGGGCATGTCGCACGACTATCTGGCTAGTACTATGTTTTTTAGCAATACTGCCAATACTATGGTTTTAGTAGAACAATGGATAACCGAACAAGTAGACGGCAAACAAACACAAGTAGATCAAGACAGTTTGGATGTCGCTATGGAGAAGCTTGGCGACACCTTAACCGTAGAAGCGCTCAATCCCGGTTATATAAAAATATTCGATAAAGACTATGATGGTGATATTTATATTGAGCAATATCAGGCCAGCCGCGGTCATACTAAACTTAAACGGCAAAAGATACGGCGAAGAAACAAAGTGTTAATACTTTTATTTTTATCAATTATTTTAATATTAGCAATATTTTTTATCGTGTATTAACTTCTGGTTTATTTTGTTATCAAACCTTTAATTTAATAAAATTTTTCTTTTCGTTACAATCATTATTATTTAAAGAGAGCTAACATAACTGGCAGTTATTTAAATCTATAAGTAAGACAACAATTAACGGTTTTCAATTTTATGAACGTATCTGCAACGATTTCTAACCAAATTGGCGAAGCCAAACATACTAATACCGTAGCTTTCTGTGTTGATGATAACTATCTACCGTATGCTTTATTCGCTACTGAACAGTTTATAAACCTACATCCTGATTTGCCATGTGATATCTGCATATGTATGCCAGATATTAGTAGAGTACCTGAAAGCCTGAAGAAAAAACAAATTCGCTTCATTGAGCTAGCAATCAGCGGTATAGACTCTCTTCCTGTAGGTAGACTCAGTCTCGCCGCTTATTATCGTCTATTTTTGCCACAGATTTTTGAAGATACTTATAAGTATATTATATATTTAGATGCAGATACGTACATTAGAAAGCCTTTTTACTCTGATTTATTGAAGCATGTAGAAAACTTTAAATCTAGTTTTTGCGTAGCGGCAGCCTCTGACATTATGGAGTTAAAATTCCGCTCTTCATTTAACGGAAAACAAACGAGAGTAGATAAAGTAGTCGACAAATATGTCAAATCTTATCATGAATCTAATCATATCTATCGGAATTCAGGGGTGTTAGTTTTTAGCACAAAGAACTATGTGAAAGCTGAAGTGCTATCTAGAGTCTTCAACTATGCAATTAACAATGCTGGTAGCTTACAATGCCACGATCAAACTGCACTTAATAGAGTCTTGCTTAACGAAATTGAACTACTACCATTTGACTTTAATTGGCAAATAAATAAACTTACCTATAAATTTACAGACACAATAGACCCCTATATTATTCATTTTATTAGCAATAATAAACCTTGGCTCACAGACAATAAATATACTTCTAAATATCAGGTGTTCTATAAAGATTTCCTGCTCTCTAACTTTCCTGAAATTACGCCAGAGATACTAACGCTATTCGACCAAAGGCGTAAAAAACCAAAATATGATAATCCTATCAGAGAGTTTATCTCAAGAGAATGGCAACGTTTTAAAAGCAATTTATCAGAGAGTTTTATGCAGATATCAGGCTTTGAAAAAGCAAAAGACAAGTATAATATTATAAATATATTAAGTGACGAACCGTTTTTAGTTTGTAATAATTCTCTATCAAGTAAAAAGCATTAACTTTATATAATAGTAGTGCTAAATCACTGACGTATTAACTAAACAGATAGCTATCTAACCCCAGTTCGGGATAAGCCACATTGTAACTTATTGATACTATTTACAATGTGGCTACCTGTCCCTGCTGAGGC
>NZ_JACSQR010000046.1:0-13926 GCF_014836505.1 Psychrobacter communis | reverse complement strand
TGCCTCAGCAGGGACAGGTAGCCACATTGTAAATAGTATCAATGAGTTACAATGTGGCTTATCCCGAACTGGGGTTACTATAGTAATATGCTGGGTGCTTCGGCAACGCCATGTCCTTATAGGACTACTGGTTGCTACTTCAGGTAGCGCCGCATTTACTTTTTTAACCAAATATTTATTTAAACGTGAGCGACCCGCCGATATTTTATTGTTTGAGCACACCCATTCTTTTCCAAGTGGTCATGCTACGATTACGATTGCTTTATATGGGTTCATTACCTACCTACTGATTCGATTTAATCAGAATTTTGTCCAAAAAATTCACATAATTATATTTTCTATCTTTTTTATGTTATTGATTGGGTTAAGTAGAATTGTGCTAAATGAACACT
This sequence comes from Psychrobacter communis, assembly GCF_014836505.1. Taxonomy (NCBI): domain Bacteria; kingdom Pseudomonadati; phylum Pseudomonadota; class Gammaproteobacteria; order Moraxellales; family Moraxellaceae; genus Psychrobacter; species Psychrobacter communis. Next base: position 13,534 of record NZ_JACSQR010000046.1, on the reverse strand, counting down.
ATTTAAGTGATGTGTTAGGCGGTTATTTGGTGGGTATATTGTGGTTGATGGTCGGCATCAGTATTACAGAGTGGTTGAGCGCAAAAAAGAAAATTATATGGCAAGTCGAGTGGTCAATGTCTCATGTATACATGATCTGGCTGAGTGGGGCTGGAATATTTATCAGTACACTGATTTATGCTGAAATTTATCAATTTCCTCTATTATCATCGCTTTAACTGGAGTACCCAAATCGCCATACTTGATTACTTGTACCTTCTTTTACCCTCTGTGACAATACGTAGGCTTTATAGCTGTTAATATCATCGACTACGACAGCTATGCATAATTTTTTAATAAATTTAATCTTATAGGCGTTTATATGAAAAACATGACCAAAGTGATGATGGCAGGTGTTTTAGCAGTAGGTACATTAGCTGCTGGCTGCCAAACTACTCCTAGCGTGACAGCTCCAGTAGAACAGACAATTACATCAAATATCCTACAAGCCTATAATTGGCAGTTGGTTGATGCCAAAGATGCAAATAACAATAAAGTTCCTCAGCTATTCTTTGATGCAAAGAACCCATTGGTTCTAAATTTTATGAATGAAAACGGCAACAATTTTGTCGCTCTCATGAATACCTGTAATAACCTAGCTGCTGGATACAGCGTTGTGAATGGTAACGTACAACTAGGCGGTATAAGAAGCACTCGAAAAGGGTGTCCTGAACCGTTAGCCAGCTTTGATACAGCAGCCGCAGCAACGGTACAAGGCAAATATAGCATCAGCAAGAGCGGTAACAACTTGCCTGTTCTGACTATTACTAATGCGAAGCAAGTGGCCAAATTTAAAGCCATTCCTAAGCAAGAATGATAGAAAGCACACCTGTTAGTAACTGTTGACTGACAACTAAAAATAACTGGTTTTTCTTTCTTAGAGGTATAATACTGCCCCGTCAAAGATCTATTGATGGGGCAAGCTAAAACATGGTAAAGATGAGATCATTCGTTCCTTTAAGACTCGCTCAATTACTGTTGTCCTACCACTATCATGCGGTCCGCATCGTGTTTTACAATACAGTTTAAGTCCGAGCCATAATTTAGAACTGACCGATGAACAAGGTCAGCGCCATCTTGTCAGCACTGGCTCAAGAATGACCGCCAATAATGGTAATTTTTTGCTGGATATGGCAGTTAGAGGCCATGGCATCGTCTTACTTCCTACCTTTATTGCTTACTAAAAGCTAAAAGACAGAGAATTGACCCCATTATTGCAGCAATTTCAATTACCCTTATTAAACGCTTATGCGGTCTATCCAAAAAACAAATTTCTATCAAAGCGGTGCCGAAAGCTTATTGAGCTGATTGCCGAGCGCTTTGGTGAGTATCCTTATTGGGATGAAGACTGAACCGCCCCGAACATATCTGAGGTTGATTTACTTAAGTAAGGCAGCATTGCCTAACAGCGTAAGATTATAATAATAAAGCGATAATGCTAGAGCCAGTCATTTTATCGGTATATCTAACAAAATCATTGCATCGATTGAGATTAATCGTTAAGCGCTTTGCTAACCTTTTACTATTACTATTACTATTACTATTACTATTATCAACAGGATCTAGGGCGTATCCCTAATTCAGTTTACAATGAATCATAGTACAAGCTAGATACAGCATAGACTTATAATTACGAGCCAATTTTTCGTATCGAGTCGCAATACTACGGAAGTGCTTTAGCCTTGCAAACGTGTTTTCAACCAAGTGTCGTAGCTTATATAAATAATGATCAAAAGCTAGATCTGGTTGTTTAGCATTTTTTCTCTTAGGTATGATAGGGCTTATGTTGTCTTGCTTGAGCCTCGTTCTAATGGTTTCAGAATCATAAGCTTTATCAGCAATGAAGTAGGTCGCATCCGTTAACCTCTCTATGATGTCATCTACCGCTTGGCTGTCGTGGACGTCACCCTCAGTGATTTTAAAATCAATCGGGTTTCCATGCGAATCGACGGTGAGATGAATCTTGGTGGTGGTTCCACCTCAAGATTTCCCAGTGTCTCGAAGCTCTCCTCGTCTGACGCCGCTTGAATGTTGATGACAGCGGATGTAGCTTCCGTCTGCGAATACCCGTTCTTCATCAATACTTGCTCGTAGGTCAAAAAAAATAGTTCCCATAACCTCTTTTTTGACAACCTGTTAAAGCGGTTGTAGGCAGTTCTCCATGGACATAGCCCACTCGGTATATCACGCCATAGGGCACCTGTACGAAGTTTCCACAGTATGGGTTCCATGACTTGTCTGTCGTTTTTTCAAGTATGACAGCCATGAGTCTTCATGGTGCTTTGGAGTTGTTCCCATGTATTATCATTGAGTACTGTTCTTGCCATATCCTAGAGAGCCATGTTTGAAATAGTCTCTATATTTTAAGGCTTTTGAACCTACTATTCTAGATTAGGGACACGCCCTAGTGACTTGGCATACCATAGAGATTTGCGATTAACTCAACAGTGCGCAATTGGGCGCGTCGCGAATAGCCCTGTACCACCATCATGACCTCATCGACCTCTGTCTGCTCCTGAAGATCCTCCAAACCTTTTGCTACCTCGGCAGCAGTGCCATGAAGGGTTTGATCAGTATACTGTTCAATAATCTGGTGCTCTTGTAAATTGCCTTGAAAAGCCGCGACTTCATCAGGGGGCAGTAAAGCAAAAGGTTTACGCTGGAACATTCTCAACATTGCCATGGCAGACGACGTTGACTGGCGACGTGCTTCTACAGGATCTTCGTCCGCAATCGTACCTATACTAACCAAACTGTATGGCTTGGCTAGGAATTGTGATGGACGGAAATTCTCTCGGTAAATGCGCATGGCATTTAAAACATCAGCACTGCCAAACTGCAAGGCAAACGCATAAGGTCTGCCAAGCTGTGCTGCCAGATGCGCTGAATAAGTCGATGACCCCAAGATCCAGACATCAGCTGTGGTCTTCGATGGTGGCACTCGATTTTGCTCGGCCTGCCATGGGCCTGGCACCGCATGAACCTCACTATAAGGATGGTCTTGTGGAAAACTATTTTCTAAAAAGCCCAACAACTCTGCGACTTGCTGAGGAAACTCATCGTTTGCCGCATGGTGACGACGCAAAGCTGAAGCTGTTGCGCCATCCGTACCTGGTGCCCTTCCCAAACCCAGATCAATCCGTCCTGGCGCCAGCGCATCAAGCATACCAAATTGCTCAGCGACCACCAGAGGCACATGATTCGGTAGCATGATACCGCCTGCACCAAGCCTAATGCGCTCGGTTTCACCAGTAAGCCGAGCCACCATCATCTGTGGCGAAGGAACCGCGGCGCCAGGCATGGCATGATGTTCAGACATCCAAAACCGCTGAAAGCCCCTTTTATCCGCCAGTTTCGCAAGCGCAATCATCTCTTGAAAGGTGTTCTCTACTGTGTGGCCAACGCCGGTGAAGGCATTGTCGAGTACCGAGAGAACGAAAGGTGCGTTGCCAGAATTATTTGGCATATTCATAAACTGTCTCAGTTATGCAGTGTTTATTATATGTGGCAACACACTTTGAGCATTGCCACACAGGGAAGCTTCTAAAAATTGACTTCTAAAGAACTAGAATTTATAGGTTTGACCATCATTAGGAACAAGCGCACGCTGTTTGTCTAAGTGTTTTTCTTCGATAAAACGGCGCAGCTCTGCCTTCGACAGTGCGCCATGATTGACCGTATCCATGTGCACATTAATTATCTGAGCATTAGGTGAGAATTGATACGCACGGTATACATCGTCTTTACCCATAATAATAGAGTCATCGACAAAGGTAGACAGCTTTGCATAGCCTGTATTAAGGATGACCGCATCAGGCTTGTAGCGAGTCAGCGCATTCTCTACGTCTTTATTCCAAATGGTATCCCCTACTACATAGACGGTCTTGTAGTTTGGCTTTTGGAACACAATACCCATCGTTTTACCAAGTGCCTGAGCAAGCGCTGGAACTTTGTACATCTCATCAGTGCCATGCTGTCCGATGGTTTTATTGATTCTAGTGCCTTTAAACACCACCCCTTGCTCTGTCAACACTCTGACATCGGTAAAGCCATCTTTACGCACGATTGCCGCATCGGCTTCATTTTGGGTAAAAATTGGCATATTACGAGGGACCAGGTTGCGTGCAGCATCGTCCCAATGATCCGCATGTAGATGGGTTAAAATAATGGCGTCAGCCTTTAGCACCTCTGCAACAGATACCGGCAAATCTACCATTGGATAGCGTATTTGGCTATTTAACGTATCTGCAAACCCTGGATAAGCGTTTTTAGCCGCGAGCATAGGATCCACTAAAAACGTGGTACCGTCATAATCAAGCTTAATCGTGGCATTACGGATTTGCTGAAATTGAACGGTATTGGTCGCCGTCTGTTTTACCGCGTTAGAATTGGTCGCTGGACTGGCAAAGGTGGTACATGCGGTTAACAAAATGAAACCACTTAATAGTGTGGTGCCGGTCAGCGATTTCGTTATATTCATAATGGTTACCTTATTGATGAGTCTATGTTATGAGTTAATAATGGTTTGCTTAAAAACTTATGACTAACGCGCAATCCAAGTTTGGGTGTCAATCACTTCGCCATATAGGAATTCAATCGCTGCCATAATGGTGGCATGAGCCTGAGCTGCGGGTACGGTCGTGCCATTAAATTCAAGATCAAGCGTGGCACAGGCATCATGGATGGTGGTCGTTGTATAGCCAAAGTCAACCGCAGCACGAACGGTTGCATCAATACACATATGGCTCATGGCGCCAATCACGGTAACGTCTTTGATGTTTTCTTTATCAAGCAGATCTTTAAGAGAGGTCTCACGAAACGAATTGGGGTAATGCTTAGTGATGACGGCTTCGCCCTCTATAGGCTTTACTTTCTCATTGATTTCTACACCATCAGTACCAGGCGTAAAGATTGGTGCGTCAGCAGAAGGCATTTCATGACGGATATGAATGACGGTATGGCCTTTTTCTCTAGCAGACGCAATAACCAACGCCGCATTGGCAGCGGCTTCGTTAATACCTACGAGTGATAAGTTACCTTGCGGAAAATACTCATTTTGAATATCTACAACGATCAATGCTTTTGTGCTCATGATGATTCCTTTTTTTATCAAAGTGACTGTATAGGCGTACATTATATAAGCGCTGTGACACACTAACGAGTGGCTACATCGACACACAAGAGGTTAATAACGACATATGAATCAAAAAGACGCTATTGAAATTGGGTTAGTTGTTTATGAGAAGGCTCAAATGGCGGCCGTCCTTGGCTTGACTGATTTACTAGTCATTGCCAGTAAGATCGCCGCCAAACATCGAGATACAACCGATCTGCCTTTACAAGTGAGTCACTGGGAAATTAAAGATGCTGATCTGCGACCTACCTGCACTTTTTCGAGCAATTCTGATAGTGCAGGAAGGTTAACAGCTATCATCATTCCACCCACGTTAGAGACGCCAATTGCAAAGCAAGCAGCGGCACCATGGCTGGAATGGCTAAGAGATCAGCATTCCACAGGTGTGATACTGTCATCCGTCTGCGCCGGTGCTTTTTTACTGGGCGAGACGGGACTCCTATCCAAACGCAAAGCAACGACGCATTGGGGTTATGTAGAAGAGTTTGAACAGCGCTTCCCCGATGTCGATCTTGATGTGGATCGCATTATTATCGAAGACGGTGATATTGTGACCGCTGGTGGCGCGATGGCTTGGACGGACTTGGGGCTTAGGATGGTGGATCGCTTTCTTGGCTCACAAGTGATGAATGAGACCGCTCGTGCGTTGTTAATTGATCCCTCAAGGCGTGAACAATGTTATTACAGTGCATTTTCTCCAATACTCACCCATGGTGATGCCGCCATACTAAAGGTGCAGCATTGGCTACAAAAAACAGAAGCACGGGTTATTGATTTATCCACCCTAGCTAGTTGTGCGCAGTTAGAGGAGCGCACTTTTCTGCGCCGTTTCCATAAGGCGACGGGCATGACATCAACAGAATACTGTCAGCGATTACGCATTGGTAGTGCAAAAGACTTTCTACAGTTCTCTTTAATGCCTGTTGAGCAAATAGCGTGGAAAGTTGGTTATAGTGATGCCAGTGCATTTCGTAAAATATTTAAGCGCATTGTTGGTTTGACCCCTAGCGAATATCGGCGCAGATTTACTCTGGATGAAGAGTGATAGGTTTAGGCGATTTCTGGATTAAAGGTAGGTGCATTGACTGCTTGTAGGCAGGAGATAGGTTTAATAAAACGGTCCCAATGTAGTTGCGACCGTCTTATCCTTTAATGATAATTAATCGGAAGATCTTGTTTTAAAACGCAGTAAACGCAATGCATTCAGCGTCACCAGTACTGTAGCACCAGTATCCGCTAGCACAGCAATCCAAAGCCCTGTCACGCCGAGCACAGTGGTTATCAGAAATATGCCCTTTAACCCAAGTGCAAATATGACATTTTGATGGATATTTCTCATGGTGGCGCGGGATAAGGCAATAAGGTTAGCAACGTCTATCACGCGGCTTTTTAATAGGGCAATATCAGCCGTTTCGATAGCCACATCCGTGCCACTGCCCATCGCAATGCCAATGTCTGCCGCTGCCAAAGCGGGTGCATCATTGATACCATCACCAATCATCGCTATTTTACTATTGCTTTGCATCTCACTGAGTAGACGTAGCTTGTCTTCAGGTAACAGCTCAGCTTTCCACTCTATATCTAACTGACTGGCAAGCGCTTTTGCCGTACGACTGTTGTCACCTGTGAGCATGACGGAGCGCACGTTCATCTTGTTAAGCTGGGCAATGGCCTGCTTTGCATCCTCTCGTAACTCATCACGTAGAGCGACCAATCCGAGCGCCTCCCTCGTTTGCTCATCAAACAAAATAGAAACCGTTTTACCATCATTTTGTAGCATCTCAATTTGAATCTGCTGCTCAGCTGGCAACATCACTTTCTCAGCGACGTAGACTGGTGAGCCGATGGCCAAAGAGCGTCCAGCAACCGTTGCATGAACCGCTTTACCTGCGGTCGCAAAGGCGTTGGAGGATCCAGGTATGACTACCTTAGCGGCTTTGGCATGATCCACAATAGCGATAGCAAGCGGATGACTGGAGGTAGCATCGACACTTGCAAACAGTGACAGTAGTTTATCGCGACCCTCAGCATCGCCATGTACTGTTTTAAAATCAATGATATCGGTTACTCGAGGTTTGCCCTCGGTCAAAGTACCCGTTTTATCAAAAGCGACAGTGTTGACCTGACCCACCAACTCCATGACATTACCTCCTTTGATAAGCAGTCCATGGCGCGTGCCGACAGCCAAACCTGAGGCAATAGCGGCAGGTGTTGACAGCACAAGAGCACAAGGACAGGCGATCAGTAATAGCGCTAAACCACGGTATAGCCATACTCCCCATTCTGCTCCCATCAGTAGAGGTGGGATAATAATCACTAAAGCCGCAATCGCCATAACGATAGGCGTATAGTAGCGGCTAAAGGTTTCAATAAAGCGTGCAGTCGGTGCTTTGGACGCTTGTGCCCGCTCCACAAGCTCAATAATACGAGCAATTGTATTATCTGCCGCTGTTTTTTCTACGCGTATTTGTAGTACCCCATCAACGTTGATAGATCCAGCAAAGACCTCATCGCCTATGGTTTTGGCAACAGGAACAGATTCTCCCGTCACAGGTGACTCATCAAGGCTAGACGTACCTTGAACAATCACGCCATCAGCAGAGACTCTATCACCAGGACGCACAAGCACCTTATCATTCACTTGTAGTGAAGTCGCTGCCACCTGACGTTGTTGTCCTTGCGCGTCCAGTAAAATAGCTGTCTTTGGCACAAGCGACGATAATGCTCTGATTCCTGCGCGCGCACGATTAGCTGCGACACTCTCTAATAGCTCCCCAACCGAGAATAAAAAGACCACGGCAGCCGCTTCTTCAGCTTCACCTATGATAAGCGCGCCAATAGCCGCAACAGACATGAGCATTTCAATTGAAAAAGGCGATCCTGCTAACGCCAGTGCAGAAGCTTTGCGAGCAAATGGTAGGACACCGATAGCCACAGCGGCAATAAAAGCCCATGCGCCATATTCAGGGAAAATTAAAGACAATACATATGCGGCACCCATCAAAAGCCCCGTACCAATGACCTGTTTGCCTTTTATGGTTTGCCACCAGCGCTGATTGTCCACCGCTGATTGATTACCATCATTGCCCCTCTCATTTTGTTGACCCGTTAACGCTGACACACCAAACCCTAGGCTTTTAATGGTTTTCTCGATATCTTTAACGCCAGTATTCGTATCAGGCGCCAAGGTTAGCTCTAGCTTTTGAGTCGCAAAGTTTAACTGAACCTCAGAGACACCAGGTATTCGCATTAACGCCCGCTCGATTTTACCAACACAACTGGCACAGTCCATACCTTCAATATGATATTGCATAATCACTTCTCCTCTTGTTAAAGGCAGTATGAACCCTATAGTAACTTTAGGGTCAAGACTTTTAACGATAAAGAGGTTTGATTTTTTATCAGCAAACCTTATAGTTACTTTATTGTTTAGATAATAGAAAATACTATTTAAGGAGATACACATGCTAATCAAAATTGGTGAGCTTGCCACGCGCACCGGTGCGACGGTCGAAACCATTCGCTATTATGAGAAAGAGAGGTTATTACCAAAACCTGCGCGTAGCCAAGGCAACTATCGTTTGTATAATGAAGCGCATTTTGAGCGTCTACAATTTATCCTGCACTGCCGTACGCTCGATATGACTTTGGATGAAGTACGAACCCTGCTTCAATATAGAGATAAACCTGATGAAAACTGCGGTGAGGTCAATGTGCTATTGGATGAGCATATCGATGCGGTAGAGACACGTATGGAAGAGCTGATACAATTAAAGCAACATCTACTAGCGTTGCGGCAAAAATGCGCAAGTGAAGCGCTAGCTGAATCCTGCGGAATATTGCATGCGCTTGCCGATAACTCGTGTCATAGATAAAGTATTCATTTTGATAACACTGTCCACTTTTTATCATTAAAAGTAGACCTATAACCAAAGGCGCGGGGCAAACGCATCACTAAGATGCAGTTGCCCATGTCAGATTTTTTTCAACTGGTCAATATTTTCAGATGTGATTCAGCCCATCGTCCTTTCTGTCAAACAGATAGGCTGCGCGTTTATAAGGCTGATTCATTGCGCTTGTGCAGGGAAACCGCCTTTTGCTAAAGCAGCTGTCATCTGCTCAATACTGGCGATGGTTTCGATACTGACCACTTTGGCTGCTAAATCAATCTTAACCTTGGCCTTTGAGTCGATATTCTGAATAGCTGCTGTCACACCACGGGCACAACCGCCACAGTTCATATTTGCAATCAATAGTTTCATACCCTTTCTCCAAATAAGTTTTATTTCATCACTAAGCTTAAGCCTTGTCATAATGGTAAGGTCAAACACATTTTTGAAAAAATATACTTGACCTTACCATGATGTCAACCTATATGCTGTTGATAATAGATTGAACATGATAGAGGCTGTTATGAATTCAGAAAATAGTAAGTCTTATCTTTATAGTGAGACATTGCCCATTGAGGGTATGACTTGTGCTTCATGTGTGGGACGAGTAGAAAAAGCATTAAAAAAAGTTGAAGGTGTTGAAAATGCTGAGGTGAATCTTGCGACTGAAAAAGCCATGATTTCCTCATCTCAACCTTTAGACCTTATCGCAGTAACCAAAGCCGTAGAACGAGCCGGTTATAAGATCTTGGCATCTCAGCCGATTGAGCTGTCGATAGAAGGTATGACTTGTGCTTCCTGTGTTGGACGGGTAGAAAAAGCATTAAAAAAAGTTGAGGGCGTACAACAAGCAAACGTCAACCTTGCTACTGAACGCGCATGGGTACAAGGCAACGCTCAAGTACAGAGCAGCGATTTGATTCAAGCCGTTAAAAAAGCGGGATACACAGCTAAGCAGATTGAGCAAAGTGTGAGTGTTCAACAGGATAAAAAAGCCACGGAACAGCAACAGCTGAAACGAGATTTAATGATCTCTTTAATTTTAGCCATGCCTGTTTTTATTCTAGAAATGGGATCACATATGATTCCAGCTTTTCATATGTGGGTCATGGACAATATCGGTACGCAACAAAGCTGGCTGATTCAATTTGTTTTGACTACACTGGTACTCATCTTTCCAGGCCGACGTTTTTATCAAAAAGGTATTCCGGCATTATGGCGTTTTGCCCCAGATATGAACTCATTGGTGGCGGTTGGAACACTGGCGGCTTATAGCTTTTCTCTCATTGCAACATTTATTCCACAAGTTCTACCCGAGGGCACCGTGAATGTGTATTATGAAGCGGCCGCTGTGATTGTGAGCTTAATTTTATTAGGGCGTTATTTTGAGGCAAAAGCCAAAGGACGTACCTCTCAAGCCATTCAACACTTAGTTGGTATGCAAGCAAAAACAGCGCGTGTTCACCATAACGGACAAGTGGTGGAAGTAACGATTGCAGAAGTGACCACAGAAACGATCGTTGAGATTCGTCCCGGTGAGCGTGTTCCTGTTGATGGTGAAGTTATTGAAGGTCAAAGCTATATTGATGAATCCATGATTACAGGTGAACCCATTCCTGTCAAAAAACAAGTGGGCGATCAAGTGGTAGGAGGGACGGTCAATCAAAATGGAACTTTGAATTTTCGGGCAACGGCTATCGGAGAATCTTCGGTATTGGCACAAATCATTCGCATGGTTGAACAGGCTCAAGGATCTAAATTACCGATTCAGGCATTGGTTGATAAAGTCACGATGTGGTTTGTCCCCATGGTCATGCTCTTAGCCGCTCTGACTTTTATAGTCTGGTTTATTTTTGGTCCTGAACCTGCTTTGACATTTAGTCTTGTCAACGCCGTTGCCGTCTTAATTATTGCTTGTCCCTGTGCAATGGGATTGGCAACCCCTACGTCTATTATGGTCGGTACAGGTCGCGGTGCAGAAATGGGCGTGTTATTTCGTAAAGGTGAAGCGTTGCAAGCTCTACAGGAAGTTAAGGTCATTGCAGTCGATAAAACCGGCACCTTGACCGAAGGTAAACCAACTTTAACGGATTTTCATGTCCAACAAGGGTTTCAACATGAGCAAGTCTTGCGTATTGTGGCATCGGTTGAGGCAAAATCTGAACATCCCATTGCCGTAGCCATTGTTCAGGCTGCAGAACAACAAAATATCAGCTTATTACCGATTACCAACTTTGAGTCTGTGACGGGATTTGGAATTAAAGCGGAAGTGGCAGGTCAAACCATTCATATTGGTGCTGATCGTTATATGAAGCAATTAGAGCTTGATGTTACACCTTTTGAAAACGAGGCTGCACGCTTAGGACAAGAAGGTAAAACCCCACTTTATGTCGCGATTGACCAAAAGCTAGCCGCCATTATTGCCGTTGCAGACCCTATTAAAGATACCAATTATGCCGCTATTGCAGGTTTACATCAATTGGGCTTAAAAGTGGCAATGATTACAGGCGACAATCGGCATACCGCCCAAGCAATTGCAGCAAAATTACATATTGATCAAGTGATCGCAGAAGTGTTGCCTGATGGAAAAGTAGATGCGATACGTCAACTGCAACAACAGTATGGTCGCGTGGCTTTTGTTGGCGATGGTATTAATGATGCGCCTGCGCTAGCCCAAGCTGATGTCGGTCTAGCGATTGGGACAGGGACAGATGTGGCGATTGAAGCCGCAGACGTTGTGTTGATGTCAGGTAGTCTACAAGGTGTCCCTAATGCGATTGCTTTAAGTAAAGCAACTATCAAAAATATTCGACAAAATCTATTTTGGGCATTTTTCTATAACATTGCTTTAATTCCAATTGCCGCAGGGGTTTTATATCCAGCGTTTGGAATTTTGTTGTCACCTATTTTTGCTGCAGGAGCAATGGCCCTATCCTCTGTTTTTGTGCTAGGTAATGCCTTTCGCTTAAAGTATTTTCAGGTGCCAATGATTAAAGCATAGATTGTATTAAGATAGGGTTAAAGTCGCGATTCAAAGTAGTCATTTGGCTTTAACTCTTTTTATATCAGGAGGAAAGTTATGAATATCGGTCAAGCGTCAGAGCAATCAGGAATCTCTCCCAAAATGATCCGCTATTATGAACAGATCGGGTTGCTTGATGCCGCAAAGCGCTCGAATTCAGGTTATAGAATGTACTCTAAACAAGATATAAAAGGCTTATGCTTTTTAAAACAGGCTCGCGATTTAGGTTTTTCGTCCAAACAGATGAAAGAGTTGCTTGATTTGCGGAAAAATACAGATCGGCAGAGTGCTGATGTTAAACAATTGACACTGCAACATATCGCAACTTTGAAACAAAAAATAGCTCAATTGCAAGATATGGTGAGCTTATTACAGATTTCTGCTGATCATTGCTCAGGTGATGAAAACGCAGAGTGCGCAATACTAGAAGATCTTGAACAGGGTGAATAAAATAAATTATATTTGATCCTGTCTGTGTTACTTATCAATGCGACTTACTGTATTTATCATGCCTCTTATGCGTCATTCTGGCAAAAGTTGCCGCGCCTTGACTTACCTGGAAAATTTAACGGTTTCACAGTGGTTTATAGTTGCTATAGCTATTGGTCAAAAAAGAGTTATGGGAACCAATCTTTCTCGTCTATTTACTATCATTTTTCTATTTTAGTCTGCCTCTTTTTCTGCACGTCGATCACTCGCAGATTGGTCTTCAGCAAAGCCTGATTTCCAATATGAAAAGGCGTATAGCTCGTCTTTTAACCACCCCAGTTCACCTTTTAGATACTGACGAATGGCTTTAACTGATGAAAACTCACTAGCAATATAAGCAAAACGGCTGTTTTCTGAACTTGGTAGCGTAAGCGTCTTAACCACAGCAGCGAGTTGACTGCCCTGCATAGGATGCGGGTTATGTAACCACGTCATTGCAATATTAGCTGACGTTGGTAAAACTTGTTCGTCTTTTTCACCATGAACTTCGATGATACATTGCCCAGTCGCGCTACTCGGCAGACTGTCAAGTATCGCCCCAAGCACAGGGATAGCCGTGGCATCGCCAACCAATAAAAATTGATCTGCTACTGGAAATAACGCTTTATTCTTAGGCCTCATCATCACCCCAAGCTCGTCACCAACTTTGGCATGAGTTGCCCACCCCGAAGCGGGTGCTTCATCACCATGAGCGACAAAATCAATCCAGATTTGTTGTCTTTCAATATCTACGCCGCGGTGGGTATAGGTTCGAATCACAAAACTGGACTTATCCTCTAGATTGAGCGGTTGGGATTTATCAATTGGTATGGCGACTTTATTGTTTACCCCGATAGTCATGGTCGCAATATTAGCAATCGTGTCAGGATGACCAGTAAGATAAATAACCCCAGTTCGGGATAAGGGCTCAAAAAAAGATAAAAAAAGAAGTCCAAAGTTGCTAAAGTAAGTTTACCAAGA
>NZ_JACSQR010000045.1:0-14651 GCF_014836505.1 Psychrobacter communis | reverse complement strand
ATAAAAATATAATAAACACTAGGCGAAATTCACCTCCACCCTAATGTCGGGTGGAGTCCTCTTTCGCTTTTAGATAGGTATTATTTAACCTTAACTTTACTAGAAAACGCCTTATTAGAGAACGCCAAAGAGAAACAAAAACTCTCAATCAATCCACCGCTTAACCCTGTCTTTTAGGAGCTTGTCATGACGCTTAATTTGGATGAAGCCAAAATTACCGCAGAAGTATTAACCACGGCGCTGCCTTATATTCAACGCTTTGTTGATAAGCTCATCGTCGTCAAATACGGCGGCAATGCCATGACCGACCCTGCGCTTGAAAGCTCGTTTGCCCGTGATATCGTGTTATTAAAAACCGTTGGTATGCATCCTGTGGTCGTGCACGGCGGCGGTCCACAAGTCGATAATTTGTTAAAAGAGCTCGGTCGTCAATCTGATCGCATCGACGGCATGCGCGTGACTGACAAAAGCACAATGGATATCGTCGAGATGGTATTGGGCGGTAGCGTCAATAAGTCTATCGTCAGCTTAATCAACAAACACGGTGGGCGCGCGATTGGTCTGACGGGTAAAGACGCCAATTTAATCTTAGCCAAAAAACTAATGATGGAAAAAATCGGCGCAGATGGTGTGGCAGTTCCTGTTGATTTAGGCTTTGTCGGTGATGTGGTCAGCGTTAATAAAGATGTGATCAATATGCTGATTGCCTCTGATTTTATACCTGTTATCGCGCCGCTTGGGGTTGATTCTGAGGGCAACACTTATAATATCAACGCCGATCTGGTCGCCGGTAAAGTCGCAGAATTTTTGCAAGCAGAAAAGCTGATGCTACTGACCAACATTAAAGGCGTGTTGGGTCGTGATGGTGAAGTGGTCACTGGCTTGACGCCAAAGAAAGTCGATGGTCTTATTGAAGATGGTATTATCTCAGGTGGTATGATTCCTAAGATTCAATGCGCGCTTGACGCGGTACGTAGCGGCGTAAAAAGCGCGGTTATTGTCGATGGTCGTGTGCCACATGCCACGCTTCTCGAGATTTTCACCAACGAAGGGGTCGGCACCTTGATTAGCCGTGACTTAGATTCATCAATGAGCTAGCGAGCTGTGATAATTTTTAGTATAAAAAAGCCCGAGCTTAACATTTAAGTTCGGGCTTTTGCACTTGGTAAAAAGTTTCCTTTACGAAAAAATTTTATCAAACTCATCTTCATCAAAACCACATAATAGTATCGGCTGACCATTATTTTTATCTGCCAGCTGACCTTCAACTATTGGACGCTTAATCATACTGGTATTTTCTATCAGCAAATCGATGGCAGTATCTATATTGGCATCAGCGGCTTGTTTTTGCTCGTCGGTCAGCTTGCGCCATGTCGTACCACGCTTATTCAATACTTTATCAATGCCTAGCTCATCTACCCAACGCTGTACGCTGTCTTTATCAATACCTTGCTTTTTATAATCATGAAAGTCATAGCTAACGCCTAGCTCATCAAGCTTAGTAAAAGCTTTTTTCATGGTGCTACAAGATTTGATACCGTAAATAGTGATGGTCATAAAAACTCCAAATCAATGATCGTTATTTTGTTTATTATACCTAACAGTCATCAGCATTTGGTTTATGACGACAAAAACCTTCATAAGCGTATTCACTTTGCAGATTTATCGCCTTTACGGTGAGCAAACGCTCTATCATATCGTCGCAATTTTTGCCAAATTACGCTATGCTATGGCATTGTAAAATTTTACCCAATTTATCTGTAATAACCTATTCCGAGCCAACTATGAGCAACGCCGTGACAGCAGAAACTGCTAATACTACCCATACCAATAATACTTCTATCGATAACGCCCAGTATCAGCCGCAAATTATTGAAGCTGCGCAGCAAGCCAAATGGGCAACTGACAAGCGTTTTGAAGTAAGTAATGAGCCAAGTGACAAACCAAGTCGCTACATGCTGTCGATGTTCCCTTACCCAAGCGGTAAGCTGCATATGGGTCACGTGCGTAACTATACGATCTCAGACGTACTGAGCCGTTATTATCGCCTGAAAGGCTATGAGGTCATGCAGCCAATGGGTTGGGACGGTTTTGGTCTGCCAGCAGAAAACGCAGCGATTGCCAATCAGACGCCGCCTGCCGAATGGACGTTTGCCAATATTGACAGCATGCGCGCGCAGCTTAAATTGCTTGGTTTGTCTATTGATTGGTCACGTGAATTTGCCACTTGTAGCCCTGAATATTATCAGTGGGAGCAGTGGTTATTTTTGCAATTATACAAAAAAGGCTTGGTTTATAAAAAGCTTGCCACCGTCAACTGGGATCCAGTCGATAATACGGTGTTAGCCAATGAGCAAGTCATTGATGGTAAAGGCTGGCGTAGTGGAGCGGCGGTCGAAAAGCGCGATATCCCGATGTATTACTTTAACATCACTGATTATGCCGATGAGCTGCTTGATGATTTAGATCAACTAGAAGGTCACTGGCCATCTGAAGTACTGACCATGCAGCGCAATTGGATTGGTCGTAGTGCCGGTATGGAAGTGCATTTCCCTTATGAGCTGGCAGGCGAAACCAATACCTTAGATGTGTTCACGACGCGTCCTGATACCTTGATGGGCGTCACCTATGTCGCCGTTGCGGCCGAGCATCCATTGGCACAATATGCTGCTGAACAAGATGAGGCGATTGCCCAGTTTAATGCGCTGTGTAAAAAAGGCTCAGTTGCTGAAGCAGATTTGGCTAAAGCTGAAAAAATCGGTATGGATACGGGGCTGACCGTTACTCACCCACTCACTGGTGAAGAAGTGCCTGTATGGGTTGCCAACTATGTACTGATGAGCTATGGCTCGGGTGCGGTGATGGCGGTTCCTGCCCATGACGAGCGCGATTACGAGTTTGCGACTAAATACAATTTGCCGATTAAACAAGTCATTGATATTCCTGCTGGCTTTTTAGATCAAGTAGAAGCCGATGCCAAAGCCAATAATACGCAAAGTAACCGCGCTTATACCGAGCGCAATACCTTAGTCAATTCAGGCGAATTTGATGGTATGGACTTCGAGCAAGCGTTTGAAGCCATGCTAGCGAAGCTTGAACCGCAACAGCTTGCCAAGAAAAAAATCCAATACCGTCTGCGCGATTGGGGTGTTTCTCGCCAGCGCTATTGGGGCTGTCCTATCCCCATGGTCAACTGTGAGCATTGCGGTACAGTGCCAGTTGAAGAGCAAGACTTGCCAGTGGTCCTACCAACGGACGTCGTCCCCGACGGTCGCGGTAATCCACTAAAAAACATCCCAGAATTTGTCAATACCACTTGCCCTAAATGTGGCAATCCTGCTGAGCGCGAAACCGATACCTTTGACACCTTTGTCGAATCAAGCTGGTACTATGCGCGCTTTGCCAGTCCGCACGATACAACCAACATGGTCAATAAATCTGCGGCCAATAAATGGTTGCCGGTCGATCAATATATCGGCGGTGTCGAGCATGCGGTTATGCATTTGCTTTATGCGCGCTTTTTCCATAAGCTCATGCGTGATGAAAACTTGGTATCAGGCGATGAGCCATTTGCTAATTTGATGACCCAAGGTATGGTACTTGCTGGTACTTTCTACCGCGTCAATGCCGATGGCAGTACCACTTATTACTTCACCGAAGACATCGATATCGACTATAACGAACGCGGTCAGCCGATTAAAGCGACTTTGAAATCTGACGGTCAGCCAGTGACGATTGGTAAAATCGAGAAAATGTCGAAGTCAAAAAACAACGGCGTCGACCCACAACTTACCATTGATAAATATGGCGCGGATACCGTTCGTTTATATACGCTATTTACTGCTCCTGCCGACCAAACCCTTGAATGGTCAGATGATGCGCTAAAAGGCCCTTATAACTTTGTTAAAAAAGTTTGGCGCATTGCGACCGAGCACATGCAAGCGCTTTCTGATGCCAATTTAACCCTTGAGCAGCTTAATAATGCAGCACTCAATACCGATAGCTTAAGCAAAGAAGCCAAAGCCCTACGCCGTAAAACCCATGAAACCATTGGCAAGATTGATAGTGATTTGGGTAAACGCTTGGCACTTAATACGCCAGTTTCTAGCTTAATGGAGCTTGCCAATGAGCTTGCTAACTTTAAAGCAAACGGCGAGCAAGACTTGCAAGTACAGCATGAAGCTTTGATTGATTTATTGATTATCCTCTCGGTATACGCGCCGCACATCGGTGAGCATTTGCTTGAGCAATTAGGTATGGATACCGTTACCCTAGGCTATCCAGAAGTCGATACAAGCGCTCTCGTGCAAGATATGATTACAATGGTGGTGCAGGTGAACGGTAAAATGCGCGGTAAAATGGATGTCGCACCTAATAGCGATCCTGAGCAGCTAAAAGCGCAAGCAAAAGCGCTTGAAGGCGTGGCAAAATTCCTTACAGGCGAGATTAAAAAAGAAATCGTCGTACCGAATAAACTGGTTAATATCGTGGTGGCAGGCTAGACCTTTTAAGGATTAAGTTTTTAAACGCTGCGACTTCAATCATGGCGTTTTCAAACTCTCTTTCTTGGGTCTTCTTATCAAAATAAGGATAGCGATTATGTCGTATAAGCACCGAGCTTTGCAGGCACAGCAAGCAAAATCAGACGGACAAAGCACCATGACTTATAAATCAAGCGCGCAAAAACTGGCAACGATGCTACTGACCGCCTTGCCAATGTTTGCAGTTTTGGGCGCAGGTGCTAGTCTTAGTGGTTGCGGCTTTCAGCTACGCGGCTATGATGCGCCGATGTTGTTTGACGTCAACAAAACCGCGGTGATTATCGAAGACAATCGCACCTCATTTCCATTAAAACTGCCCCTCGTCAGTCGCTTAAAAGCGTTAGGGGTCGAGGTTATTGATAATATGACCTTAGCAGATGTCGCTAACAATAACCAAAAAGCAGACGCTGAACCTATTGCGGCAATCACCGTGAACAATGTCCGCTTTAAGCGTTACGAGTTAGTTGGCGTCTTAACAGAGATTCGCTTGGTAATGTCAGCTGATGTTAGCTATCAAAGTGTAGAAAATGGCAAACCGATAACACTAACCAACCCTATCCAAGTTGAGCGTAGCTACCAGTATAACGAAGCATCGATAAGTACCGATGATCAGCAAGGCGACCAAATTCGTGATTGGCTTTACGATAGTTTAGCACGCCGAATTACTGACCAATATGTGGCAATTGCGCTGCCTAAGATTGCTCCTAACAGTAGCAAACCCGCTATGCAAAATGGTAAAGGCTCAGTATCTACTGCCGTGATAGCACCAAAATCTTAATATTGCTATATTTAGTTTTAAAAATTAAGTTTTTAAAAACATCCTTATTGAAGCTGGCTATATTTAAACACTTTGATTTAAACGCTTTTCTGTTTAAAGCGTTTAAATATAACCAGCTTTAATCACCTATTCATAACCTTGTGTCATTCTCTCTATGCAAGATACCTTTATACAAGCTTATCCAAAACTGCTACAGCCTTCCGTTGCAGTAGCGGGCTTGTGGTTGGCGCACGGTGATGAGCCGTTACTCAGTCAATGGCTTATCGATGCGCTGCGTCCGCATTGGCGCGCACAGAATTACGCTATTAAGCGTATCGAGCTGGTATCAGTGAAGAGTTGGCAAGAAGTGTTGTCAGAGCTTGTCAGTCAGTCTTTATTCGATGATGCAAGTGCGCTTATCGTAACAGGCAACCATAAACCTGATAAAGCCGTTATTGCCGAGCTTGAACGTTTTGCCATCGATGCGCAGACAGGGGCGCATAGCCATAGCTTGTTATGGCTCACACCAAAGCAAGACAAACGCGCGCAGACCAGCAAATGGTTTGCACCGTTTGCGCAATATGGTCATATTATCGATTGCAATTTGTATAACGAGCAGCAGCGCCAGCAGTTATTGCAGATACAAGCCCAGCAGTTTGGCTTAACCTTATCGCAAGAAGCTTGGCAACTCTTGATGTCACATACCGAACATCATCTGCTTAGTGCCTATCAAACCTTGTGGCGGCTATCGTATTTATTTGCGCCGCAATTGATGGCAGAGGTTGATAGTAAAAATACTAGTCATGAAAACCCTTCTAGCCAGCCTCTGACAAACGTGGCATTAGATATTAATGATTTACAAGCGGCATTGGTCAGTGATGCGCAGTTTAGTGTGTTCGATTTATCCGATGCCATGCTTGCTGGCAATAGCGCCCAAGTTGCCAAAATTATCTTTCAACTTAAAGCCACTGATGAACCAACCACTTTGGTTTTATGGGCAATTAGTAAAGACATGCGCCAGATTATACAACTAATGGATGGACAAGACCCGCAAGCACTTGGCATTTGGCGTAGCAAACAAGGCCTATATCAGCAAGCGTGCCGCCGCCACTCAAAAGCTCAAACGGCCACTTGGCCAGCATTGCTTTATAAATGTGACCAAGCGATTAAGGGTTTGGTGCGCCAACCAGCGTGGGAGTTATTATTACAAGCAGCGCTTGAGCTATCAGGGCAACGTCTGTTTAAAGCCCATTAGACTATCAGGCAAGCAAGCAAAAAAACGTCTTCCTGTCCCGCGTCATCATCTAAAGCATTTATTACTAAACAACTCATCATTTTTTCTTATTTAACCCTCTGTATAGGGTTATTTTTTTGTTTAAAATTTAATAGTTATTACCGTTACAATTCTTCCTCTTAACGTTTCGCAAACTAATTGCCATTCCCTTTTGGTCGCCAAGCCTCTACTATAGCTACACTTGATTTAACTGTGATTGGATTGTTGTCATGCGCAAAATGAGCAAAAAGTCTGCTATTAAATGGGGCGTCATTGCCCTTGTCATCGTAGCTTTAGGGGCTTTAGCCTACAAAACCTTTAAACCAAAAGACACCACACCCAACTATCTAACGGCGACCGCTGAAATTGGCGATATCGAAAATAACGTCATGGCATCGGGTAAAGTAAAGGCGTTAAATACCGTCGATGTGGGTGCGCAGGTATCTGGTGAAGTGACGCGGCTGTTTGTCGACGTCGGCGATGAAGTCAAAAAAGGCGATTTAATTGCGCAGATTGATCAGGTGACGCAAAAGAATAATTTAAGTAATGAGCAAGCGAGCCTCGAGCAAAGTGAAGCGGCGTTACAAAGCGCGCGTGCCGAGTCGCTAAGCCGTCAAGCGAGTCTAAAAAGTGCGCAAGCGGATCTTGCCAGCCGTCAAGCTGAATTAAAGCAAGCACAAGCAGATTTCTCACGCTTGCAAGGTTTACTGGCTATCGATGCCATATCACAGCAAGATTACGATACGCAAGCGACCAAAGTTGCCACCGCACAAGCATCAGTCGCCAATGCCCGCGCTGCTATCGATACCGCAAAAGCAGCGATTGCAACAACTGAGGCCAATATCAACAGCCAACAGGCAGCATTACGTAAATCTCAAACCAACGTTAGCACTGCGCAGGAAGATTTAAGCTATACCACCATCCGTGCGCCGATGTCAGGAACAGTGGTATCGGTGACCACTGAGCAAGGGACGACGGTCAACGCCAATCAGACTGCGCCAACCATCGTTACCTTAGCGGATTTATCCACCGTGCGTATCAATGCGCAAATCTCTGAAGCCGACGTTATTAACGTCAAAGCAGGCTTGCCCGTTTATTTTAATATCATCGGCAATCCCGACCAAAAATACGACGCGACCCTAAAAGCAATCGAACCCGCTCCTGAGAAAATCAGCGACACCAGCTCGACCGATGCCGCTATCTACTATGTCGGTTATATTGAAGTCCCTAATACCGAGCGCCGCTTTCGTATCGATATGACCGCGCAAGTTTATATCGTCATCAACCAAGCAAAAGACGCGCTACTTATTCCTTCTGCTGCCCTGCAGCCTGCCGGTAAATCTCGCAAGTCTGGCAATGCTAAAAAGGGCGCAGCTACTGCTAATACTGCCGCAAGTGGTGATAATAACTCTCGCCCAGATAATGACTCTGGTGCAACCATGGCGATGGTACGTGTCCTTAAAGCCGATGGTGAAGTCGTTGAACAAACGGTCAAAGTCGGTATCAATAACCGAGTTAATGCGGAAATATTAAGCGGTCTAAAAGAAGGTGATGAAGTTATATTAAGCGAGGAAGGTGCTGATAAAGGCAAAGGCAGTAAAGGTGGCAGAGGCGGTCGACCCTTCTAGTATTTAAAGTTTGCTAAGAATATTTAAATAAATCGATGCCAACAGTACATTAGCTTTGGCTTTGATAATGACTTAAGATTTGAGATAAGCAGGATAGCAAATGAGTAATCAACACCCGACGCTTAATGCCACTGATCAGCCTTTGATGGAAGTCAAAGGCTTGATTAGAGAATTTCCAGCTGGCGAGCAGACCATTCGCGTCTTACATGATATCAATTTGACCATCAATCAAGGTGAGATGGTCGCTATCATTGGTCAATCGGGCTCAGGCAAATCCACCTTGATGAATATCTTGGGCTGCTTAGATCAAGCGACGGCGGGCGACTATAAAATATTTGGTCAATCGGTCAGTCGCCTAGATGCCGATGAGCTGGCAAAACTACGCCGTGAGCACTTTGGTTTTATTTTTCAGCGCTATCATTTATTGGGTGATATCAACGCCCGCGACAACGTTTCTGTACCCGCAGTCTATGCGGGGATGGATGGGCAAGCACGCAGCGAGCGTGCCGAAAAGCTATTGTCAGACTTAGGACTGGGCGACAAGGTAAATAATCGTCCAAGTCAGCTTTCAGGTGGGCAGCAGCAGCGTGTCTCTATCGCAAGGGCACTAATGAATGGCGGCGATATCATCTTAGCCGATGAGCCAACGGGTGCGCTTGATAGTAAATCGGGCGAAGATGTCGTCCAAATCCTCAAAGATTTAAACGCCCAAGGTCATACTATCATCATGGTCACCCACGACCCTAGCCTTGCCGCCCAAGCTGAGCGTGTTATCGAAATCAAAGACGGTTATATCATCGCTGATTATAAAAATGACGATTATCAACATGCAGAACCACAGCCAGCGGCTGTCATAGATAAGCACCGTAAAAGCGCGTTTAGCAGCTTTATCGACCGCTTATTTGAAGCGTTTAAAATGTCCTTGCTGGCCATGCGCGCCCATAAAATGCGCACCTTATTGACGATGTTAGGAATTATCATTGGTATTGCGTCGGTGGTATCAGTCGTCGGTCTCGGTAAGGGCTCACAAGAGCAGATATTGTCCAATATCAGCTCCTTAGGTACCAATACCATCACCGTCACCGATGGCTACCCCTACGGCGACCCTAGGCGGCAGTACAACGATGACAATCTAACGCCGCAAGACGCCCAAGCGGTCGCTGACCAGCCGTATGTGGTCAGTGTCAGCCCGCAGCTCAATAGCAATATGAACGTCCGCTATCGTAATATCCAAGAAGCTGCTAGTATCAGCGGTGTTGGTAAAGACTATCTTGATGTCAGCGGTGAAAAGTTAGCTCTAGGTCAAGGTTTCGATGAACAAAGTATCTTACGCCGTACCCAAGATATTATTATCGATGATAATGCCAATAAAACCTTTTTCCCCGACAATGCCAATCCGATTGGCGAAGTCTTACTCATAGGCAGCGTTCCTGGGCGCGTTATTGGCGTCTTAGAGCCAAACGATGGCGGCTTTCGTCGTAGCGTTGATTCGCCTACGCTCTATATGCCCTACACTACCATGATGTCGCGGCTGATAGGCAGCGCTTATATTGAAAGCTTTGTCGCGCTGATTGATAACAATATCTCCTCTGCCGCCGCTGAAGCTGCTATCTCTGAGCTTATGATAGGTCGGCATGGCACCGATGATTTTCGCATCCGTAACTCAGACTCGATTCGCCAAACCATTGAAGCGACCACCGCAACAATGACCTTGCTGATATCTTCTATCGCTATTATCTCGCTAATCGTCGGCGGTATTGGCGTCATGAACATCATGCTGGTATCAGTGACCGAACGCACCAATGAGATTGGCGTACGTATGGCCGTTGGAGCGCGTCAAAGCGATATCATGCAGCAGTTTCTCATTGAAGCCGTTTTGGTCTGTATTTTAGGCGGACTATTGGGGATTGGGCTGGCGTTTGCCATCGGTGAAATCATCAATCGTGTTGGTGGTGACAGCTTCCAAGTCATTTATTCACCAACATCTATTATTGCCGCCTTTATTTGCTCGACGCTAATTGGCGTTGTTTTCGGCTTCTTGCCTGCACGTAACGCTGCCAAATTAGATCCCGTAGAAGCACTATCTAGAGATTAGAATAATTTTATGACCAATTACTAAAGATCAATATTAAAAAATAAGGGTAAAAATATCGTTCGAAACGTAATTTTTATAAAATGCTAAGGTCTCTAAAAGTCAGTTAACGCTTAAATTTAAAAAAATAGGATTAATTTACACTGATTTGCACTTTTTTTAGCATTCGGGGTTGTAATTGTCATAATTATATATATAATGTGCTCTCACGTTTAGAGATACAAATAATCTAAACGGGTAAACAAGCTTATTGTCTCTTTTGATATTGATTCATGAATAGATAAAGAAACTAAGCTTAAGACATTTTTTAGATGTCTGGTTTTAATAAATTTTCCTTTAAGGAAATTTATCTTGCGAAGCTAAAATTGTCATGCAATTTTTTAACGCTTCTCAGGGCCGATAGCTCAGTTGGTAGAGCAGTTGACTTTTAATCAATTGGTCCCGCGTTCGAGTCGCGGTCGGCCCACCATATTTAGTAGTATCCTTGTCATGTATGCTACCCTATCCGGTAGTGGCGTAATAAGTTTAAAGACATTGTTTTTGATGTCAAGTTTTAATAAATTTCCCTTTAAGGAAATTTATCTTGCGAAGCTAAAATTGTCATGCAATTTTTTAACGCTTCTCAGGGCCGATAGCTCAGTTGGTAGAGCAGTTGACTTTTAATCAATTGGTCCCGCGTTCGAGTCGCGGTCGGCCCACCATATTTAAGAAAGCCCAGTCATTTAATGATTGGGCTTTTTTTTATGCGCTTTTTATTTTGGTGAAGCTTTAGTTTATAGCGTAAACGTTTTTAGCTTTCAACGTTTACGCTTACGGAGGCTAAAGCCATCATCTTGGCGCCAAAGCAATTTATGTTTAATGGTATCTTTGATGGTGCGCCGATGTTTAGGCGCTTGTGCAATTAGACTGTCAAAAGTTGCAGCATCGATACCCAACTCACAGCCATGCGCCATCATGACATTAGACGGTTGTAAGTCTTTTACCTTTTGTAGCGACTTGATATAAACTTTGGGATCATAAATAGGAAATGGCGCGACAAACTTATGGCGCAGCTTGATGATTAAATCGGCGGTATAGACCTCACGACTTGGCAGATGAAATAAAGACAAATCACGATCTGTATGCCCTGGCGTCTCAAATACCTGCCAATCATCAAAATGCGGTACGGTATCGCCATCACTAACGGTCAAATCAGGTTGCAGATGCGCAGGATACCAGAGCCTTTTAAAAGGACGTCCTTGACGCTTGGCCACATAGTGAGCTAAACCCAAATCAATCAAATGCATGACTTGCCCGCCAATGCCGCTATACCACTGCGTGTCTCTAGCAGCCGAGACAATCAAGCAACCAGTGGCTTTTCTAAGCTTATGCGCGCCGCCGGCATGATCTGGATGCATATGAGTAACGACCACTACTTTTAAATCAGTAATAGGACGCTTTAGCGTATCTTTAATATAACCCAACACCAGCGCCACATCAGGGCGACAACCGCCGTCCAATAGCATTAATTTATCTGGATAAACCGCCAGATAGCTACTTTGAATATAGCCATCCAAACGTACGATTTGACATAAACTCATTTATCTTCCTTGACCGCTTTTCTTGTCATTCCTATGTTTCATTAACGAATTATTTATTCACTTTATTGCTAATACGATGAAAGCTTGTCCTTTAGTATAACGCTCGCTATCCTAAAATAAATGTCTTTGAGTGAACGCTTGTGACTAGAGATAAATCGCTGATAACGTATTGATAGGATATTTAAAACGTTACCCAATAAAAAACCCAGCGCAGCGGCTGAGTTTTTTATTATTACAAGAGGGAGTTAATAAGCTAAATGTCAATTAAGCCAAGTCGCGTACCTTTGGCTCACGCTCCCACAAACGTGATTTGGCATTTTCAATAAAGCTATCAATCTCAGCGAGTGGCGTCACAAACGCATCTTTTTCAACGGGTAGTTTGCTTAAGATAAACTCATCGGTCGCGCCGCAATAAGCAATCGCTTTGCAGTGCACATAAGCATCATTGAACCAATCCAACGTTGCGCTGTCTTTAGCCAGCTTCTTCGCTTGATCTGGCATAATGATACTAACCACGGCATCAAACATGACTGACGGACCACCAGAGACACGCTCATCGGCTTGTATGATAGTGCCATCATCTAAAGTGACTTCTTTATTTGGTGCCACAATCTTAACGCGCGCGCCCTCTGCCATAGCCGCCTCTTCAAATTTCTTAATCTCACTATGCTTTGAGCCTTCTGCGACTAAAATCCCAATCATTCGTGCCTTTAAACTCTTTGGCGTACGACCAATGGTTTGTAATGGCTCAGAGGTTGGCAAATCTTGTACTGGCGCTGCTGGTTCTATTGCTTCTGGTAGTTTCATTCCTAATGCCGTTGCCACACGATTTGCCAAGTCTTCGTCAATGTTCACTAAATGACCAAGCATTCGTGTTCGTACATGCGGGGTATCTACTTTGCCAAGCTCAAACGCATAAGCAGAAGCGATATGAGCTTGCTCAGCTGGCGTCTGGCTACGGTAAAACATACGCGGTTGACTATAATGGTCCGCAAAGCTTTCAGCGCGCACGCGACCTTTAATGCCATCATCTAGCTGCTCGTGGAACGACTCAAAGCCTTTTTTTACGCTTTCACGTGGGCGCTCAGGATCTAAACTTTGTGGATCATACAGAGTACGAGTTTTCGGTATTTGCATTTGCATATGACCGTCTTGCTGATTGTTTGCAAACGGACATTTTGGCGCATTAATCGGAATCTGCGTAAAGTTTGGTGATCCCAAACGTGACAGCTGCGTATCTAGATAGCTAAATAAGCGGCCTTGCAATAATGGGTCGTTACTAAAGTCGATGCCCGGTGGCAAATGCGATGGGCAGAAAGCCACTTGCTCAGTCTCAGAGAAGAAGTTATCTGGATAGCGATTGAGTACCATTTTACCTACGATGCGCACGGGTACCAATTCTTCTGGAATCAGTTTGGTCGCGTCTAAGTGATCAAATGGGAACTCATTGGCTTCTTCTTCAGTAAATAACTGAACACCGAACTCCCACTCTGGATAATCGCCATTATTAATCGCTTCAAATAAATCACGGCGATTATAATCAGGATCGGCGCCCGAGATTTTGACTGCTTCATCCCAAATCAGCGATTGTACCCCAAGGACTGGTTTCCAATGGAAACGTACAAAGGTGCTCTTGCCATCTTTATTAATAAAACGATAACTGTGAATACCAAAGCCTTCCATCATACCAAAGCTACGCGGTAGCGCGCGGTCACTCATCAGCCAAATGACATTGTGCATGGTTTCAGGGCTAAGCGAGACAAAATCCCAAAAGGTATCATGAGCAGAGGCTGCCTGCGGAAAGCCGCGATCTGGTTCTGGTTTCACCGCGTGTACCAAATCAGGGAATTTCATCGCATCTTGAATAAAGAAAATCGGCATATTATTACCGACGATATCCCAGTTACCCTCTTCGGTATAAATCTTCACCGCAAAACCGCGCACATCACGCGGCGTATCTTTTGAGCCCTTATTACCCGCTACGGTAGAAAAACGGGTAAACAAAGGCGTCTGCTTACCCGTTTCGGTAAGAATTTTCGCTGTCGTATACTCTTCTAATGATTCGGTCAGCTCAAAATAACCATGGGCGGCACTACCACGCGCATGCACCACACGCTCAGGAATACGCTCATGGTCAAAATGCGTAATTTTTTCGCGTAAAACAAAATCTTCTAATAACGTGGGGCCACGAGTATTGGCTCTAAGCGAGTTTTGATTGTCAGAAATGACAACACCTTGCTGAGTGGTCATCGCTCTTGTATCACCATCGGTACGCTGATGCGTTTCACCGCCATTACCACGTTCGGTATTCATATTTTTAGCGGGGTCGGTATGATCAATATTCTTCTTCATAAAATATCCTAGCTAATGAGTAAAATGGACTACAGGTAGCCCACCAAATAAGCACCAACACAGTTTTATATCCTTAGAGATAGCTTTGACTTCAGATGTCGTTTAATTGTCTGTGTTCAGCGCGATTGTTTCTTAATAGATGAGAAAGCTGTTAGACATTGATACATGACAGCATCGATAAGCTCATCAATTATATTACTCAAAATCTGCCGTCGGTATGTCAAATATATCGTTAAGCGTGTTGATTTTTGGTTACGCATCAGCCAAATCACGTCTGTTTGCAGACACGTTTTTATAGTGAAATGATGATGAGGATAAAGACAGAAAAAGCTGATGAGCAGCTATGTATGAAGGGTTGCAAACAGTTAAATAAAACATATACAAACCTACCTATTTATTACTATAATAGATAGATTATATCTATAATA
>NZ_JACSQR010000044.1:0-16883 GCF_014836505.1 Psychrobacter communis | reverse complement strand
TTTCGGTAGCAACCATGTTGTGCCATAGTCACTTGTAGCTGTTCCCAGAGATTATCGGTCAATGCTTGTCTGGCCATCTTTCTTATATACCTCTTATTTTATAAAGTGTATGCTTTATTTTAGAAGATATATACTTGTTTGCCAATTAGGGACACGCCCTAGGCGAAATTCACCTCCACCCTAATGTCGGGTGGAGTCCTCTTTCGCTTTTAGATAGAATTTAAAATTCAAGCCATTTACAGGCGGGCAGGGCTTTGTTTTTGTATGGTGATTGCAACTGTAGATGATACACCTTAGAGCGAAAACGGCAACAAAACTAAATAGCCACTATGGTTATGGTCAGGAGCACAGAATGATGAATGATTTGTGGTAATCTAGAGCTTAGATAATGGCGGTGTAAAAGCTAAGTTTGTAAAGGTAGAAGAACAAGATATTTTTTAGAAAAATAATATTTTTTGAATGTAAAGTCATCGCGTCTAAACGCGTGCTAAATGGGTCATAATAGGAATAATAACCATGCAACATACTGAAGCAAATTTATCAAAAATCAATCCTGCTAAATCTGAACAGGCTAATAAAGCGGCTATGACTGAGCAGCAAGTCCTTATCGCCGGCGGCGGCCATGTCGGTTTGTCGTTTGCGTTGTTGCTTGCTCATCATGGTATCGCTAGCACTCTGCTAGAGAAAAACAGCTATCCAACCATCAGTCCAAATGACGACGCTAAACGCACGCATTATTTAGACAGTCGAAATACCGCACTGTCACGGCGTACGGTACAGATTTATCAAGAGATTGGGCTATGGGATGAGCTACAAAGTCATGCTTGTCGCATTGATGCGGTAAAAATTAGCGAGCAAGGTAGCTTTGGGCGCGCACAATTAAATAAAGCTGAGGAGCAAGTCGAGTCATTTGGGCAAGTGATGGAAAACGCGTGGCTTGGGCGTAAGTTGTTATTGGCTGCCCAGCAGGAGCCGCTGATTACGCTGATTGATAATGCCAATGTGATAGCCGTTAGCCAACAAAACGATGGCGTGACGTTAAGCTTTAGCTATTACGGTGAAGAAGAGCATGAGCAGCAGTTGCAGGCCAGTGTTTTGGTTGCCTGTGATGGTCGCGACTCTACCGTGCGTCAATTGTTAAATATCGGCACTACGACTTATGATTATAAGCAAACCGCTATCGTTGGCGTGGTAGAAACCGATCAGCCGCATGAACATATTGCCATTGAGCGTTTTAGTCCGGCAGGGCCGCTTGCAGTATTGCCATTGACCGATCCAGAAGGCGACGGCAATGATGAATATCAAAAAGGCTATAGACGCTCAGTGGTTTGGGTTTGCCCAACGGGTGAAGAGACACAATATCTAGAAGATGATGCGCATTTCTTGGCAACCTTGCAGCAAGCTTTTGGTAAGCGCGCTGGCACGTTTAAAAAAGCCGGTCGCCGCGGCGCTTATCCATTGACACGGGTACTGGCTGACAAACAAGTTGACGGTCGTTGCGTCATCATGGGTAACGCTGCTCACACCTTGCATCCGGTCGCTGGACAGGGTTTTAACCTGTGTATGCGTGATGCGCATGTACTGGCGCAAATGATGAATCGGCAGGTGCTAAAAGGCGAAGATATCGGCGATCCTACGTTGCTCAAACGCTATGAAAAAGCCCGTCAAACCGATCAAAAACGCGTCATTCGCTTTTGTGATGCAGTAGTACATGGCTTTACTCATCCTAATCCAGCGGTGAAACTGGCACGTAACGTGGCTTTGGTTGCCTTTGATAAACTGCCAAACATTAAGCCATTGATTGCCAACTATGCGATGGGCTTAAAATCTTAGTTCAACATACTGGTAAGTTATTAAGCAAATAAAATCCAACATTTCAGCTGCTGCTAAACCACATAAATATG
The DNA here is from genome assembly GCF_014836505.1 of Psychrobacter communis. Classification (NCBI taxonomy): domain Bacteria; kingdom Pseudomonadati; phylum Pseudomonadota; class Gammaproteobacteria; order Moraxellales; family Moraxellaceae; genus Psychrobacter; species Psychrobacter communis. The sequence continues at coordinate 14,979 of NZ_JACSQR010000044.1, read as the reverse complement.
AGCGGATAGCATGAATAACGCGACAAAGGATGTTTTATGAAAAATAACCATACGCTCATTATCGGCGGCGGTATCGTCGGTGCAACCCTGGCGCTAAAACTGGCACAAGCTGAGATGCCAGTGACGCTTATTGATGCGCGCCCTAAACGTAGCGAGGCAAATTGGCAACAAGTGCTTGGTAAGCGGGATGCGCGCGTTTATGCTTTAAGCCTTGCCAGTATTGGTTTGCTGAAAGACGTGGGCGCTTGGCAAAAAATAGCGGCATCAGAGCGTAAAGCCGATTATACCCAAATGCAGGTTTGGCAGCTAAACGGTCGCGGCGAGTTACTGTTCGGCGATAGTGATGATGCTAATAATGGTAATGACGGCAATAACAGCAATCAAAACTCTGAGACAAAAATGCTCGGTAGTATGGTTGAGCCGGCCGTTATCGAATATGCATTGTGGCAGCGTTTATCTGCCGCTGATGTCAGCCAATATCTAACCGTTATCGATGGGCACAAGGTTGTCGACATGGACTGGCTTGGTAGCGCGCAAGGTTACCGTGTGACGCTAGATAATGGCACGGTGATTGACGCGCGTTTATTGGTTGGTGCTGACGGTCGCGGCTCGTTTGTGCGTAAGCAGGCGGCCATTGAGCTAGATGTGCTTGATTATAACCAAACCGCGATTTGCTGTGCCATTCAAACCGACAAGTCGCACCTAGCGACTGCCCGTCAAGCCATGCTACCGACTGGTACATTGGCATTGTTGCCGCTTGCTGATATCACGGATGAAGATAAAATCAATCCACAACACTGGCAGTCGATCGTATGGACACTGCCACGCAATCAAGCATTGGCATTGTTGGAAGAAACGCCGCGCTACATCGCTGATAAATTGGCTGCTGCCAGTCATTATGAGCTGGGTGCTATCCGCGAGATTGAATCCATCGCCAGCTTTCCGTTAGCCGCGCAGCAAGCAAAAAGCTATGTCGCCGATAATCTAGTATTAATTGGGGACGCCGCACATGGTGTGCATCCGCTGGCAGGTCAGGGGCTAAATTTGGGAATGCTTGATGTAAAAGTGTTAAGCGAACAACTCAGCCATGATTATGCGCGCAGTGGCAATAAGCTGTGGGGTACGAACCAAACCTTACGAAGCTATGAGCGTCTGCGTCGTCCACATAATAGTTTGATGATGCACAGCTTTTCGGCGCTTAATTGGCTGTTTGCTGGCTCGCTTGCGCAGATGCGTCCGATTCAACAACTTCGTAATGAAGGTATGTATCGCGTCAGCAAAATCAAACCATTGATGCGTCTGTTTGCTAAGCAAGCGAGTGGGGTTTAGGTGATTACGTGTTTGATAATTAATAGTATGAAGCAGAGTACATTAAATGACTAAATCTTGGTTGTCATTCCAACAGCAACTTAATAGTTTAAAAGCTAAAGATATGCTAATAGACAATGAAGCAGCAGCACTCAGTTATCTTGAAAGAGTCGGTTATTATCGGTTAAGTGGTTACTGGTATCCATTCCGTCAGTTCAATGACAACTCTACAAACAAACGGCTGAGTTTATTCGTAGAAAATACCCATTTTAAGCATATTGTAGAGCTTTATGTCTTTGACAAAAACTTGAGGCTCTTAGCATTGGATGCATTAGAGAGAATAGAGATGGCAGTTCGAGTGGATATTGCGCATATATTGGGTAAAAAAGATCCACAAGCTCATGAACAAGCAGAGAAATTAGATGGTAATTTTGCAAAAAAGATAATTAGGAAAGGAAGGAATAAAGGAAAGACTGAACACCAACTTTGGTTGGAAAAGCATAGTCAGTTATTACATCGTGCAAGAAAAGAGCCTTTCATTTCGCATCATAATAATTCTTATAAGGGAGTTATACCCATTTGGGTAGCAATTGAGGTTTGGGATTTTGGTTGCATGTCTAGATTGTATGCTGGCATGACTTATTCAGATAAAGCGACTATTGCACAAAAGTATGAGGTTACTGGAAAACAACTTGAGCAATGGTTACGTAGTCTAAACTTTATTCGTAATGTTAGTGCTCACCACAGTCGATTATGGAATGCTAACATTCTTGAACAGTCAGCTCCTATTACATTAGATGAAAGATGGACGGCACTTGCAAATCATAAACCATTTTTTTATTTTTGTATTATGCAGCATATGCTAAATATTATCTGTCCTAATTCTCAGTGGAATAAACGTTTTAAAGTTTTATTGAAGGAATTTCCTACTGTACCTAATAATACTGTCAATATTACAGATTTTGGTTTGGTAACGAGTATAGATGACTGGAAATTATGGCTCTAAAATAAGTTATTATGAAGTTGAATCACTAGATATAGAAAACCGCCACTTGCAAGAGCAGAGGTGACGGTCATATTGATATACATGATATCACTTAATATGAATTTAGCAAATGCTAAAATGTATCTACCCCAACGCCGAAAACAGCACCATCAGCACTGGCGAGACAATATTAATAATAAAGCCAAAGCTGATCGCCAGTGGCACAACTTTTAGACCACCTGATTGTTGAATAATCGGTAAGGTAAAATCTAAACTGGTCGCGCCGCCAAGTCCTACCGCTGCTGATGGATATTTACGCATAAAAACAGGAATAAATAATAGCGCAAAAAACTCACGTACCAAGTCATTAAATAGCGCCACACTGCCCCAAACGGCGCCATAAGCATCAGTCATGATAATCGCTGATAGCGAATACCATCCAAACCCTGATGCCAATGCCATTCCCTTAGTCCAAGAGACATCGCTAAATATCAGCGCAAAGATAAGCCCGCCGACCAATACCGAGAGCGTAAAGATCACGCTCATCTCAACGCCGCGTTTATTAAGTAAGACTTCCTTTAGGGTAATGCCCGAGCCTTTGAGGCCAATACCGACCAGTAAGATTAATATCATTAGCATTGCTGTCATGGTGTTTTCAGGTGGCATATAATCGGCTGGCAAAAAATAGCCAATCACCATACCAATCGCCACGCAAAATACCTGTGCTAGACTGCCGCGAATACTGACACGGTGCTCTTTAGATTTGACGCTAGGTTTTTTGGCATGCCATGGACGCAGACGGTCAAACAGCATCAAGGCAAATAAGCCGGTGCCAATCGTTAGTATCGACAAGATAGTGACATAAAGCGCAATTTCACCTATTTGGCTGCCAAGTCCTTCGACTTGTGCCAGCTCAATACCAATCAACCCTAAGATGATAAAGACCAAATAAGATAAGCCTTTATCGGCAAGCATAGTCATGGTTGGGTTTGAGGGAATGGCAAAGCCAATAAACATTGGCATTAATACCAAAACAAGGGTAATTAGGCTTTGCATGTCGGCAGACTCGTCATTTTTAAACAAGGCGTTTTTGGGAGGGCATTTCTCAGAAGCTGGGGATTGTATCATATTAGCTCGTAAATACGGCTATCAGCACATCATATTCATCGCAAAATATGACGGTTGTTTGAGTAGTAAATGACCTCTAAGTGGCTGGTTATTCTTTACCTGACAAACTTTTGTTGCTACATTGAAGGCATCAAACGTTTTGGCACGTATTATGTCGCTATATCAACTCAAGTCTCAATTCCAAGATCAATTGCGTCCTATAAGCGATACTCTAGCTGGGCAAGGTGTTACCGCCAACCAAGTGACGGTTTCAGCAGTATTGTTGAGTGTGGGAACGGCCTATGTGATAGCTAAGCCCGCAGCCAGAAATCAAGCGCTATGGCTGTTAATGCCGTCATCATTGTTTGTGCGTATGGCGCTCAATGCTATTGATGGTATGATGGCGCGTGAGCACGGGCAGGCATCCAAACTTGGTGCAGTGCTTAATGAATTGGGCGATATTGTTGCCGATACAGCATTATTGGCCAGTCTGTTGCCGCATATTGATAATCAAGAAACGCCCGTTGGGCTGATAAATATCGCAGAAAACCTATCTCACAGTCAGCGCCATATTGTCGGTTTGATTGGTTTTAGTATTGGTACCGAGCTACTGGGCATAGCCAGTAATACAGCGCTAGGTACTCGAGCCAACCATGGGCCATTAGGCAAAAGTGACCGTGCTTTTTTGCTGGGTGTGCTTGGCATCTTGGTTGGTGTCAAAGTACCGTTATCGCTATCACCTATAAGAATAGGGCAGCTGTGCCTACTGACAGAAGCAATGCTCTTAAAAACTTGCCTCAATCGCTTGCGTTATATGGTGAATTTATACGTAATGCGTAAACCGCCAGTGCCTAAATCAACACTGAGTGCCTTAAATACTTGTCATCATTCAAACATTTCCAACCATGCTGAATTTTCTCCTAGCGTCATTGATGGTTTCATCGCTCATAACGCTTTACCTCATTCTTCTACTAATGCTTTTCTTTTGGAATCCAATATTATGTCAGCGACCTCTAATAGTGCAGAAAATAAAATAAATCTGCTTAACGATAGTAATCATAAAGACCCATCCCAAAAGACGTCATCAAAGAAACTCTCATCAAAGCAACCTTCATCAAAGCAGTTCTCACCCAAAACTATTCATGGTGAAAGTAGTTATAACGCTTATGATGGCACGGCAATATATTATCGTTACTGGCTGACGATGCCTCTAGAGGCTATAAAACAAATCAGTCAGCAACACACACAACAGCGCCAAGTCATTCTGTTACATCGTGGTCATGAGCATTCAGGACGATTGGAAGAGTTAGGACAGCAGTTTGCTGCGGCTGGCTATCAGGTATTTGCTTGGGATGCACGCGGTAATGGGCGCTCAGGCGGTATCAAAGACCATGCCGAGAGCGTCACCGAGCTAGAGCGCGATTTAAACGACTTTGTGCAATTGGTCGTTGCTCAAACTGGCATTGCCATTGACGATACTTTACTCATCGCCAGTAGTATCGGTGCGGTACTCGCGGCAGCATGGGTACATGATTACGCGCCCAATATCCGCGGGATGATTTTGGGTACACCTGCATTGAAGATTCGTTTGTATCTACCCTTTGCCATACCGTCGTTAAAGGTGGCTCGCGCGCTTGGACTGATGTCACGCGTGAGTAGCTACGTCAAAGCGCAAGTGCTGACCCATGATAAAGACGCACAGCACGCCTACAATGCCGACCCGCTTATCTCCAATAGCATCTCGACTGACTTGCTCATTGATACTCATGCGACGGGTCAACGCTTGCTCGATGATGCTGGTGCCATTACCGTACCGACGTTTGTATTGTGCGCAGGCAAGGATTATGTGGTCGATAAGCAGGCTGAACGCGATTTTTATGACGCGATTAATACGACTACTAAGCGTTGGCAATTATATCCAGACAGCTATCATGCGATCTTTCATGAAACCAATAAAGCAGACGTCTTCGCTGATTGTATCGAGTTCGCTGAGCAGGTATTCAGTACGGACGTTAAAGCATCGGATTTGAGCGCCGCTCATCTAAACAGTGCCAGTAAGGATAAGGTTGATCGCTTAGCGATTAAACCTTTTAACCCAAGCTTTGCCATTACCCGATTTGCCATGCAAAAATTTGGTCATGTCAGCGATGCCATTGCCACAGGGCTTGCGCATGGCTTTGATTCGGGTCATTCGCTCGATCATGTCTATTACAATCAGCCGAGTGGTCAGAATAAATTTGGTCAGGCAGTCGATAAATTCTATCTCAATAATATCGGTTGGCAAGGGATTCGTATCCGCCGTGAGCATATATTAGAGCTAACACGTCAAGCTTTAGCAGATATTGAAAATAAGAACCAAAATAGTGCTAAGTCATACCAACCAAGATTGCTAGATATTGCTAGTGGGTATGGCTTTTATGCGTTTGATTTGTTGACAGAATTTGCAGACTTGCATGCTGAGCTACGTGATTATGAGCAGCATAATATTCAAGCGTTACAGTCGAAAGCGCAGCAGCTAGAAATTACTGATCGCGTGATTGCCTGTCAAAAAGATGCCTTTGACCCTGCCAGTTATGTTAATGAGCAGAAAGAGACTGGCAGTGCCGATGAAACAAAGTTCGATATCGCCATTGCCTCTGGTGTTTTTGAATTGTTTTCTGACAATATGCTACCAACGACGGCTTTGGCAGGCATTTACGATAGTTTAAAATCTGGTGGTTATTTGCTTTATACCAATCAGCCTTGGCATCCTGAACAAGAATTTATCAGTAAAACCTTAAACAATCATCGTGGCAGCGATTGGGTGATGCGTTGTCGTTCACAAGCAGAGATGGATCAGTTGGTTGAGAGTGCTGGCTTTCAAAAAATAGCAATGCGTATCGATCGCTTTGGTATTTTTACCGTGTCACTAGCGATTAAAGTCGCCTCAACCAATCATGAATAATACGCATGCCAAACCCTATGAGCGTGTACAGCTTTTTTCAGGGGGCGGTTCCCGTTTTGGCTATTATTTAGGTAGCTATGCAGCATTGGTGGCTCATGATTTGACGCCGGATATGATTGTTGGCACCTGCGGTGGTAGTCTATCGGCTTATTTGGTTAATTTGGCGCCCGATCCCAGGGATTTGCAGGAGCTCATGTGCAGTCGTGAGTTGTATCGTGTCATTACTGCCATCAGACATGTCGCGCCAGACGAAGTAAGTAAGCGATTAAAAATACGTTGCATGACTCAGGCTTTCAAGCGCTGGCGACTCACAAAACAAAAAGCTAACGGACAAAGACTGCGGCAAGTAGATAACTATGAGCGGATTTTGGATGAATTGCAGCAGCTAGCGATGTTTCGAGTTGATAAGGAAGAAAAATGGCTTGACGAGTTGTCTGGTCTTTCTCTCAAGCAAAATAATAATTTGTGTAATCCTACCGCGCCAGAGATAGCCATTATCGCCAGTCGCCTGCATCCAACAGCTAGCCAAGGGACTACTGTTGATAATGCTTTTCACAATGATTTTAGGCTACAAGAATTATTATTTGCCCCGCCGCGATTGGCAGTATTAGATCTCATTGCAGAAAAACTGAATTCACCGGCTCATACATTTGCTAATGGACGTATAACTCAGTCTGTCAGAACGCTGACCAAATGGGATTTTGCCCCTGCGATTCGTGCTTCTATGGCAGATATGTATTACCTACCACCGACGCATATCGCAGCCCTTGGTTGGTGTTTAGGCGGAGTGATTAATCTCACACCCATTGAGCTGGCGTGTCAATTGGGTCATAGCGTATTTGCAGAAACCAAGGCGGGTTATGATTCATGGCTTGCCGCACCAGCCATTCAACGTGTTTTTGGTTTTGACCCCAACGAGCGTTTGGCACAGGTGCAGGGTTTTGATTCAACAGAAACGCTGCCACGCGCTGATTCTGTTGAAACCAGTCCTCGAGTGAATCAACTACATTGGTTACCTTTTGCAGATAATGCTCAGCAGTTGGCAAGGCAGCATGTACAAAAGCGTTTTAACATCAGACAAATGACCGTTGAGCTGATTCACAGTGACTATGATGGCTTTGTGCAGCAAATGCAGGCGCAATGGCAGTATGGCTATCAGCGTACCACTGACTATATACAACAGCACGGGCTATGAGTTCGCAAATGAAAGACCTTACACAATCTACTTCAGCTCATAAGTCATCGCATATCATCGTTTTCGGCGGTACGAGTGGACTTGGTTTGGCACTGGCGCTGCATCATCAGGCGCTTGGCTGGCAAGTGAGCGTGGTTGGTCATAGTATGGAGAAGATAGATAATACCAATAGTCAGCATCCTAACATTATTACTTATTGCTGTGATTTGACTGATAACGTGCAAACACAAAGTTTGTTAGAGAGCTTGTCAAATATCAGTTTTCAAAGAGTGATTTATAGTGCGGGTAGTTATACCAATGAGCGTGTTCACCATCTGAGTCAAGCGGACAGCGATCAAATGCTAGCAATTAATCTGCAAGCGTTTGAGCAGGTTTTTAGATGGGCAAGTGAGCAATTAAGGCGGCAAAGCTGTGCGTTGGATTTCAACGAAAACAGCAGCCTAAGCCTAATTTGTATTGCTTCTATCGCCGGTACAATGGATTATCCTTACGCCAGTCTTTATGCCAAAAGCAAACGCGCGATGATTGCCAATGCTAGCGCCTATCGTGCAGCACTTGCGCCTTATCACATTCAAGTAAACTGCATCGCCTCGGGATATATCGATACCCAAGCATTACGTGATTTAAATAATGGTGATGCTAGCCATAAGCCATTCATAATAAAAACACAAACGGCGGTTGAGAAGATTATGCAGGCAATTGATAAAGATATTGAGCTGGCCATATTTCCACGCTCTATGGGCTATATCATTCGGGCGCTAAACCATTTACCTAAGCCTTTGCTTAACTGGATATTGCGTAGTAAATTGGATAAAACCACTTGATAACAGCTTAGCCAAGCAGCCAATAAAACAAGGTAAATAATGGCACACCAATCAGCAGACTATCTATTCTATCCAATACGCCGCCATGTCCAGCGAGCATAGTACCCGTGTCTTTTACTCCGTGCTGACGTTTAAAGGCGGATTCTAATAAATCTCCAGCGATACCACTTACCGCTAAACCATAGGCGGCCAATAAGCAAATCCACCAGCTAAAAGAAGTGAGCCAGATGCCTAATAGTGTGGCCAATATCGCTGCTAATACACTGCCAAAGAGAGCACCTTCGATACTTTTATTCGGGCTGATGGTTGGAGCAAGACCGCGCTTAAAGATTTTGTGACCAAGCAATCGTCCGCATAAATACTGGGCAATATCATTAAATTGGCTGGCGAATAATACAAAAAATAAAATGCCATATTGTTCGCGTTGCCACGTTAATTGCTGTAAGGCAATCAAGCTGATAATCAATGCGATAAAGACAGAACTAAACAGCAAGTCTAAGAATTTTAAATGTGTATAGGCTTGCTTAGAATCAGAAGAAGTTTTTATAAAAGGCTGAGTATTTGGTTGCAAGCCACGCGCTTGAAGCTTACTAATAAGCCTAGCTTTGCTAGGTAGGTGCCATAATCGTTTAATCTCGTAGCAGCCACGCACACCAATCAACAAGAAAAAAGCGATCAGCAACCACTGATAGGGGTATGTGCGAGAGTGTAGGTGTTGACTATTATCAGTTATCTTAGCGATAATATAACAAGCGCAAAGCGCTGCTAACATGAGCCACCATGAGCGTGCTATCAAGTAGATTTTCGGTAAGCGCTGACGCAAGCGAGGTAGGGCAAGCATAGCCCAAACCGAACTCACGACTAGCATTAGAACCATCACAAACCGTAAGTCAGAAGCCATGTTTTTAGCACTTTGAGGTCGATAGAGAACGGTAACCCACCGTTTTTTTATGGCTGAAGTGGCAACGCTTAATTGCTGTTAGGCGTTAGCAACTGTACATACTGATCCAGCCTCTGTATCATCGATTATAGGCTGAATCAACCAATCAATACCACCTTCTTTCAACTTTGATAATGGCTCAATCACACTCGTCCGAGGTGTGCTCGTTAAGTTGGGATAGTCTTTTCGGTAATGGCCACCGCGGCTCTCATGACGCTGATAAGCAGATTGAATAATCAAGGTCGCTAATTGTAATTGTCTTGCTAATTGAAAGTAGGGCAGCTCATTCAAAATAGTAGCGTTGTCTTTATTATAGATGCTTAGTTGATTAGAGTCGTAACAGTTAAGCTGTTGTTGCCATTGCTGTATTTGTACCAACGCTTGTGCTAACTGCTGAGCATCACGAGTAATGCCCATATGGGAGGTCATCAAAGCTTTTAGTTCTGCGGTTATTGCAGTGATATCAGCATTTATATTGACGTTATCATTAGTATAGCTTTCATATTCAGTAGACGATGGTAAAGTAATGCGCTGACTATCTTTAAGCATTGGCGCTGTCCACATATCATGGATTAATTTGTCTAAATTAGCATGAGGTAAAGTTATTTCTAACTTCTCTATTGCTTCCAGATAGCGCGGCAAGTCCGTAGCGATATTGCGCCCAACGACCACGCATTCCAACAGTGAATTACTCGCTAAGCGGTTTGCTCCATGCAGACCTGTATAAGCAACCTCACCAGCAGCATAAAGCCCTACCACATCGGTCAAACCATTGGCAGACGTCACTACACCGCCGCAACTATAGTGAGCGGTAGGGGCAACAGGAATGGGGTCAGTAGTAATATCAATGCCAAGCTCTAATAGGGTTTTATAAATCTGCGGAAAATGCTCTTGCAAAAATTCCGCTGGCAAGTGACTAACATCAAGATTGACGTAACCAAGTCCATTCTTATTAATCTGCTCAGCAATAGCTCGGGCGACGATATCTCTTGGAGCTAGTTCTGCGCGTTTATCAACATCAAGCATGAAACGCTTGCCAGTTTGCGGGCAATATAATCGTCCACCTTCACCGCGTAGCGCTTCAGATATCAAAAAGCTACTATCGCCAAATGCCAAACCAGTTGGATGAAATTGGATAAACTCTAGATTTGCCAAACGGCAACCCGCTTGCCATGCCATCATAACACCATCGCCGACACAGACGTTCGGCGCGCTGGCACGCTTAAATAATTGCCCCAAGCCACCACTGGCTAAGACAACCGCGCGACTATAAAAGGTAAGTTTACGTTGATGTATATGATCAAAAACAAGCGCACCTTGGCACTGATTATTTGGATTGGCGCTATTTTTTAACAGGCTTAGTGCTTCATGATAGGGCAAGATAGTAATATTGGACGCAGCTTGCGCTTTTACAATCAAGGCTTCCATAATATGCCGACCAGTTGCATCATCGGCGTGGGCGACCCGCCGACAGCCATGACCGCCTTCTTTGGTTAAATGCAAATTACTGGTCTGTAATGTCGCTATAGAGTTTGTATTATCATGCTGGTGTCTCTCCTGCTGGGGAATCATGGTAAAGGGCACACCTTGTTCACAAAGCCATTGCACCGCTTGCTGTCCAGCGCTTAAAATACTGCTGGTATTATCAGCTTCGCATAAACCTGCGCCTGCAATGAGTGTGTCAGCGATATGGTCAGCGACACGGTCATTCTTATCTAGACTGGCTGCAATGCCACCTTGGGCATAATGGCTTGAGCAAACATCCAGTGCCGCTTTGCTGAGTACCGTAATGTTTAGCGATTTCGGCAAAGCAAGGGCGGTGGTTAATCCTGCAAGGCCAGCGCCAATGATAAGTACGTCTGTCTTTATGATATCCGTAGAGTTATGAGTATTCACCTTATGCGCTGACCATGCCTCACTCATATTAGGCCGCTCCGACATTGGCAAATAATTCGCGGTCTTTAACAATGTCACCGCTCGCGGTCACCCGTTGCTTTTGCGCTTCGGCAAAATCAAGCATGCGTTGTAATGGTTTTCTAGCTGCTGCTGCAAGCTCAGGCGTCATGAGCACTTCGCCGCTACGATTGGTTAAGCATTGCTCTATACCTTGTAGGCCATTCATCGCCATCCAAGGACAAAATGCACAACTTTTACAACTGGCGCTCTCACCAGCGGTCGGGGCAGCTAAGAAACGTTTGTGTGGCGAACGCTTTTGCATCTCGTGCAAGATACCCAAGTCGGTAGCAACGATAAAGGTATCGGCATCCATCTCATACGTTGATTGTAATAGCTTGCTGGTAGAGCCAACCACGTCGGCAAGCGCGACTACACTATCAGGTGATTCAGGATGTACCAATACTTTAGCGTTTGGATGCTCTTCTTTTAATTGCAGCAGCTCAGTGGCTTTAAACTCGTTATGGACCAAGCAAGACCCTTGCCAAAGCAACATATCGGCGCCAGTCTCTTGCGCGATGTATTTACCCAAGTGACGGTCAGGACCCCAAATAATTTTTTCACCATTCGCATGCAAATGTCGGACGATATCGATGCCAACCGAAGAAGTTACGACCCAATCAGCACGGGCTTTCACAGCAGCGCTAGTATTGGCATAAACCACCACTGTACGCTCAGGATGGGCATCACAAAAGGCAGAGAATTCATCAGCAGGGCAGCCCAAATCAAGTGAGCATTCAGCCTCCAAATCTGGCATCAGTACCGTCTTCTCCATACTCAGTATCTTTGCTGATTCACCCATAAAGCGCACACCAGCGACGACCAAGGTTTGCGCACTGTGCGCTTGTCCAAAGCGCGCCATCTCTAGCGAATCACCAACGCAGCCGCCGGTTGCCAAGGCCAAATCTTGGATAAAAGGATCAACATAGTAATGCGCAACCAATACCGCATTATGCTCTTTTAATAGCTGCTTAATATTCTCTTCAACCGCAAGTCGTTCCGCACGTGGCAAATCCGCTGGGATTTTCGCTTTGGCGTATTCGATATTCATCTGAGTCGCAATGCGATTATCAGTGCTCATGATGGGCGCGTCGTATGGATAAGTTTTCATAAGTGCAAACCTTTGCTGCGATAACGGCAAACCAATAGCCGCTAAAAGTGAGTCAGTTAAATATGGTTAATAAATATGGTTAAATAACAAGTTTTAATAATTATGCTCATTTTGAGCATAATTACAAGTATTTTTTATAAACTGCTTCTAAAATGATACGTAATTCGTCAAAACTTACCTTGCTCGCTGTCTTTTTTATTGCTTCCGATATCGTCTATTTACAACGGCAGGCTATGATAGTTTTCGATTCACGCTATACTAAGCATGGTTATAAACACTTCATCTTGAAAACGCTCATTTCACGTTTAAACATAAAGGAAACCTTTAAAGCCATGACGTTGTCTTATTCGCATTCGCATCAACAAGGTAGCGGCACCACAGAAGTGGTCGCCGTGTTGGTAGCGATTACTGAGCACACCGCGCGCGTTTTGTCGGTTGACCAAGGCAAGCTCTTGCCCAACGGGCCATTGATGCCATTACATCGCTCCTTGCAAGCGGGCGTACGTCAATGGGTCGAGGAGCAAACGCAGCAGCCGCTTGGTTATTTAGAGCAGCTTTATACCTTTGTCGATACCAATCGCCGCAACGTCGATGGTCATGCGCTTGTCTATGTCAGCTACCTAGGATTGGTGCAAGAAGCGCAAATGCAAGAGCTGCCAAGCCAAGCATTATGGCGCGATTGGTACGATTATTTCCCATGGGAAAATCACTTGGATGGTATGCCGAGTATGATTATGAATCATATTGTGCCGGCGTTATTAAGCTGGGCAGATAGCGCAGCAGAAACGGTTGTCCAGCAGCGCCGCCGTCAACGTATTGGTTTATGCTGGGGAATCAGTGAGGAAACTTTCGACGTTGATAGGTTTAAAGATACGGACAAAGCACCAAATGCTGATAAAGCTTATGAAAATAGAGAATGGGTTGCTGAGCATGTCTTGCTGCGTTATGAGATGCTTTATGAAGCAGGGTTAATCCCTGAAGCACCGACTTATCCGCCAAGTTACCAAATGAAGTTGCCTACAAATTGGTTGCAGTTAATAGGCGTACCGATGTATTACGACCATCGCCGCGTGATTGCCACCGCTATCTCAAGACTGCGTGCCAAGATTGAATATCGACCGCTTATCTTTGGTTTGATGCCGGACGTGTTTACCTTATCGCAGCTGCAACAAAGCGTCGAAGCGTTATCAGGCGTACCTTTACATAAGCAAAACTTCCGTCGTTTGCTAGATTCACAAAAACTTGTCATGGAGACAGGGCTGAGTAGTAGCGCTCAGCGTGGTCGCCCTGCCAAGCTCTATCGCTTCCGCCATGATATTGAGCTACAAAGCCTACTCATGGATAGTAAATTGCCTAAACGTAAATAGCACCAACTGCATAAGCCCTCCTATACTGACGCTAAATACTTATATCAAAGCGAAATCATATTGGTTAATTTTATTAATTTGCACCCTTTTCTTGCGAGGCTTTGCACTTTGCGCTATATTTATGCTCATTTTGAGTTTAATTAAAGATGTTTTACTAAGTGTATCGAACGCATATAAATATCAGGCAAAAATAAGGGTCAAATATGACAGTTAAACAAGAGCCAGCATTGGCTGAAGTATTGCTTAAACCTTTGGTGAAAGCGGCGTTAACGGAAGATTTGGGCAGGCGCGGTGATGTGACATCACAAGCGACTATTCCTGCTGATATGCGAGCGCAACTACAGATTAAGGCGCGGCAAACGGGCGTGATATGTGGGATGGATTTGGCGCGTTTGTCTTTTGCTTTGATTGACGAGCAAATCGAGTTTATTGCCAAAGTCAATGACTGTGCAACGGTTGAGGCGGGTACGATACTAGCGACTGTCCGTGGTAACGCGCGAAATTTATTAACCGCAGAGCGTACTGCGCTTAACTTTATGACCCATCTCAGTGGTATTGCGACAGACACCAAAAAAATTGTCGATAGCGTTGCCGACTATCCGGCGCAAATCACTTGTACGCGTAAAACCATACCTGGTTTGCGCATTGTGCAAAAATACGCCGTACGCTGCGGCGGCGGGCGCAATCATCGCTTGGGATTGGATGATGCAATTTTAATCAAAGACAACCATATTGCTATCGCCGGTGACATCAAAACTGCCATTCAGCAAGCGCAAGACTTTGCCGGCCACCTGATTCCGATAGAAGTTGAAGTCGATACGTTAGAGCAGTTAGAGCAAGCCTTAGATGCCGGCGTGAATTTGGTACTGTTAGATAATATGGCACCTGACGTATTATCAGAAGCCGTCGTCATGTGTAAGGGTCGCGCCAAAACCGAAGCTTCAGGCGGTATAACCCCTGAAACCGTGCAAGCAGTCGCAAAAACAGGCGTTGATTTTATCGCGATGGGTTATTTAACCCACAGTACGACAGCATTAGATATTGGCCTCGATTTTAGCGCTTAAGATTAACGGTCGGTCTACATCGATGCTAAAGCTTTTGATTAATTTTATGGCATAAATCTCGGTTAGATAAGTTATTAAAAGGGTTGCAAACAGTTAAATAAAAAATATACAAACCTACCTATTTATTACTATAATAGATAGATTATATCTATAATATAGAGAGCAAGTTATGGGGAAACTG
>NZ_JACSQR010000043.1:0-19539 GCF_014836505.1 Psychrobacter communis | reverse complement strand
GGCAGCGAGGAACCAACGAGAATACCAATGGCCTTATCAGAGAGTACTTGCCTAAGGGTTGTGACTTTAGACAAGTCACTGATAATGAGATACAGGACATTGAGAACAAACTAAACAACAGACCAAGAAAACGATTAGGAGCCTTTCCCAAACTTTGTGTAACTGCTTATAATCCACTAACAGGAGAATAAGCAATGACTAACCAATCTGACATTAAAAAACTGGCCGAGCAAATGGCTGGTAGCATGAATAGCTTTGATGACATCAAAGACTTTCAGAAGCAGCTCATGCAATCCTTTATCGACACTGCTCTTGAAGCTGAGATGGAAGACCATCTCGGCTACCCCAAGCATGAGAAAGCAGACAAGCCTAATAAGCGTAATGGGCACACTAAAAAGACCATCCGTAGCGACACAGGCGATTTTGAGATATCCACCCCAAGAGACCGTGATAGCAGCTTTGAGCCTGTACTCGTCAGTAAGCATCAAACCCGTATTAGTGGCCTTGATAACAAGATCATCTTCCTTTACGCCAAAGGTCACACCACCACCGAGATTGTAGAGAGCATCAAAGAGCTCTATGACGTCGACATCTCAAGCTCTCTTGTCTCAAGAGTCACCGATAACATATTAGAGGACATTATCGTTTGGCAGAACCGGCCGCTGAGCAGTGTTTATCCTATCGTCTATTTAGACTGCATTGTCGTTAAGGTACGCCAAGACAAGCAGATCATCAACAAGGCGATCTATCTGGCCTTAGGAGTGGGACTTGATGGTAGAAAAGAGCTGCTTGGCATGTGGCTATCAGAGAATGAAGGCGCTAAGTTCTGGCTTGGTGTTCTCACTGAACTACAAAACCGCGGCGTTCAGGACATTCTTATTGCTTGTGTCGATGGTTTAAAGGGCTTCCCTGATGCCATTAACACGGTTTATCCCAATGCTCAGGTTCAGCTTTGCATTGTTCATATGGTGCGCTATTCGATGAAGTTCGTGCCGTGGACAGATAAGAAGGCAATAGCGGCTGATTTAAAGGCCATCTACGGCGCTGATACGCTTGAGATAGCAGAGGCCAATCTTGAGCATTTCGACGAGGTGTGGGGTGATAAGTATCCGCATGTGGTTAAGTCTTGGCGCAATAACTGGGAGGGCTTAACGGTGTTCTTTGAGTATCCGAAAGATATCAGAAAAGCCATCTATACCACCAATGCTATTGAGTCTTTAAACAGCGTGATTCGGACAGCGGTGAATAAGCGTAAGGTGTTCCCGTCTGATCAGGCAGCGTTTAAAGTGGTGTACTTAGCCACCCAGCAGGCATCCAAAAAGTGGTCGATGCCTATTCGTAACTGGACGTCTGCTCTGAATCGCTTTATGATTATGTTTGATGATCGTATTAGTAAGCATTTAATCTAAATGGCAGTTACACAGAATCTGGGATGGTCTCTGTCTGATGCCAGCATACTTTTTAGAACACCACCCAAAATCTAAATTTACATCTTCTAATGGATAAGGAATATATTGATCGGCATCCAAACGAATCTGCGCTTCACGCTCGACATCGTTAAGCACCATATCCATATCAATAATTTTGGTAATCACAGCAGAACCTGATACAGCAGTTGCCGCACTACTGCCCGCAGCTTGGCAACGCCGTGCTAGGCTTGCTATAGTATTACCCACTGCTTCAGTGTCTACGATGAGTTTGTCGACGACTACGCCTTCTGGTAGCGCTTCGATACCGTAAGACTTTAAATGAAAGATACCTTGTTGGCGCTGAATGTCGACCAGCTTTACTGACGTGGCGCAAATATCCACGCCAATCAAATGCCGACTTTTAGAAGTAAATAGCCTCACAAACTCTATACCTTATATTAAGTGTACATTCTGATAGTTATTTGTAATAATTTAGTACAATACTTTACTTAATAGATAGATTCAAGCATTTAGATTAGTTATTAAGCCACACTTACACATTTATTATTACCTGCCTATTTTGTTCAAGGTATAATCTCCTACCTGTTGCAAATTTTAATTGATAAGCCTGATTATGACCAAAAAAAATGCTACCGCTCGTCTCATTCACTTTTTGGTGAGGCTTTTCATTGCCTGCTTAGCGTTAGCGCTTATTTTAGCGCTTGCTGTACCGATTGGTTTTTATGGTATGGCGATGTATTTAGCGCCAACCTTGCCCAGTACCCAAGAGATTAAAACCGCCAATCTTGAGATGCCTTTACAGATTTATAGTAGTGACGATAAGCTAATTGGCCAGTATGGCAATCGTCTATCGTTGCCGGTTACGTTTGACGAAATCCCTGAAGGCTTAACCCATGCCTTTTTGGCGGCAGAAGATGCAACATTTTTTCAGCATAGCGGTATCAGCATTAAAGGACTTGGTCGCGCTGTGACCGAAGTGGTAACCGACGATGAAAGTCAAACCGGCGGCTCTACCATCACTATGCAGGTCGCTAAAAACTATTTCTTAAGCCCGGAACGTACATTAAATCGTAAATTAACAGAGCTGTTTTTGGCCCGTAAAATAGAAGATGAGCTCAGTAAAAACGACATTCTTACTTTATATGTCAATAAAATCTATCTAGGCGAAGGCGCTTACGGTATCCGTGCTGCTGCCAAGAAATACTATAGTAAATCACTTGATAACCTGACGGTGGCCGAGATGGCTATGCTTGCAGGTTTGCCAAAAGCCCCTTCTAAATACAATCCTGTCGCCAATCCTAGTCGTGCGCTCACCCGCCGCAACTGGATTATCGGCCGTATGCATGAGCTTGGTTATATCACTAAGGCGCAGCACGACGAAGCCATCAACGCCCCTATCGGTATCAACCTGTATCAAGAAAAGCTTGATATGAACATGCCGTATTTGGCAGAGATGACACGTTCTGCCTTGGTCGAGCGCTATGGCGAACAAGTCATGAATGGCGGTTGGCGCGTGCGTTTGACTGTTGATAGTGAAGCGCAAAAAGCAGCAGAAAAGGCAATATTGACGGGGCTTGTGGCCTACGAGCATCGTCATGGTTGGCGCGGTCCAGAAGCAAACGGTGAACCGCTGGAAAAATTCCGTCGTTATAGCAGTATGTCGCCGGCGAAAGTCACTAAGGTTAACTCGCGCAGTTTTGAAGCAATCCTGCAGTCCGGTGAAAACGTCACCGTCAACTGGTCTGGCATGAGCTGGGCACGTAAATATATTTCTGCCGACCGTATTGGCTATTTTCCGAGTAATGCCAGCCAGATTGTTAGTAAAAATGACATCGTGCGCTTGATACCAGCCGCTAATGGCAGTTGGCAATTGAGTCAAATACCAGACGTACAAGGCAGTTTGGTTTCCTTAAACCCTGAAACAGGCGCGGTACGAGCCTTGGTTGGCGGTTTTGATTTCAATCACAGTAAATTTAACCGCGCCCTACAAGGCTGGCGCCAGCCCGGCTCAACGATTAAACCACTGGTTTATACCGCGGCCCTAGAAAAAGGCTACCGCCCAGATAGTATTGTTTCAGACCGTCCGATTCAAGTAGGCGACTGGAAACCTAAAAACTCTGACCAACGTTTTTTAGGCGATATTACCTTGCGCCGTGGACTTTATTTATCACGTAACTTAGTGTCTATTCGCTTGCTACAAGCCATTGGTATCTCCGATGCACGTAATTTATTAGATGAGTTTGGACTCGATAAAGAAAAGCTGCCTACCACTTTGTCGTTAGCATTGGGCACAGGTCAAGCTACCCCATTACAAATGGCGACGGCTTATGCCACCTTTGCCAATGGCGGTCATCGTATTCAGCCTTATTTTATCGACCAAATTTATAATTATAATAATAAGCTGCTGTTTCAAGCCAACCCGCAACAAGCATGCGCGCTATGTTTTAATGAACAGCTCGACGACCTCAACAAAAAACTTATCGAAGATTATGAAGCAAAAGTAGAAGAAGAAAATAAGGCGTCAAAAGAATCAGAGAACGATATTAAAGCTGAAAATAGTGCAGATTCTGATGCTACAGAAGACAGTCCAGTAAAAGATAGCAAAGCACTCGATGTAGAAGTTTATGATGCAAGTCCAGATTCGGATCGCCTAAAAGCGCCAGTTTTACAGTATGTACGTGCTGAGCAAGCGCCGCGTATTTTAAAACCGCGAGTGGCTTTTGAGATGGCCGATATTCTACGCGACGTTATCCAGCGCGGTACGGCGGTGCGGGCAAAAGCGTTGGGACGCGATGACATTGGTGGCAAAACCGGAACGACGAATGAAGCAAAAGATGCATGGTTTGCAGGGTTTCATCCTACCAGTGCTACCGTCGTCTGGATGGGCTTTGATCAGCCATCGACGCTTGGACGCCGTGAATATGGCGGTGTGGCAGCGCTGCCTGTTTGGATGGACTTTATGAAAGCCCAGTTAAAGAACACCCCTCATCAATGGGTAGCTATCAATAACCGTGCCAAATCTAAAAAGCAAAAGCAGACTATCATAGAAATGATGGACGAAGGCGCAGCTGAGCTTGAAGATGAAGATACCGACGATGGCAAATCAGCAAAACCAGTCAAAACCACCACTCAACAACGTAAGCCACCTGCTCCTGAGCCAGTTGAAGAGCAGATTCAAAATCGACCCGCTCCTGAAAAACCAAGTCGTACTGATAACGGTAATCCTCAGAACAAACCTTTATCAGCCACGCCGGTTGAGCGCATGCCGCCGATGCCCGAATAAATAAGGGGCAGTTTTAGTTTAGATGTAAAGAAAAGGTCTGGCACAATTTCACTGTGCCAGACCTTTTTTATTAACATTTATTTATAAAAATAAAGCCTATTACTTAAACAGAGTATAAAAGCCTAGAGGTTATTTAAAACTCAACCATACCCGCCCGTAGTTGTTCGATCAGCTCTAATAATTGCTGACGCCATTCGCGTACGGTCGCCTCATCTGGCAGCCACTGATTTGATAAGGTAACGACATTAACAATCAGATCAGGTGCCGCTGCTGTGCCGCGACCTGCCCTGTCATCTATTACATTCTCAGGTAACACTGGATATAAACAACGCTGATAGGCACGCTCTATATCAGCCAAAAAACCTTGCTGTAAAAGTTGCTCTAAGCGCTGTACTTCAGGCGATACTTGCGTGCGGGCGCCTAATGCTTCTTCAATGTCTGCTAAGGTTGGCGCGGTCATCGTTAAACCATAAAAATTTCCAAGCTCTTGTATAAAAGCAAGATAGGCGCCGTATAAATGAAAAATAGCGGTTTCACAGTGCGCTTGGTATAGTTGTTTATCGCTCGTATTAGCAGCTGCTTGACAGGCCAAACGACAAAAATATAATTTTTGATTGGTACGGTCAGCTTGGTATTTAGCAACGCGAGTCTTGCCTGCCATGCGCTTATCCCTATGTGTTTATGAGTTAATTGAATGAAGTGAATCGTTTAATTGGCTACCGTCATTGAAAATGTCATATCATTCTATAACGCGCTCAAAATCTATTAATAGTAATTTAAAAAGCCTCTGTATAGCAATGTACGTTTTGCTTAAGTTATTATAAAAAAGTGATGGTATACAAAAATAATTTATAAACTCTATTTTCTCTAGGCCATAAAAAAGCCAGCGACTGAGGCTGGCTTTTTTATTGAGAAAAATAACTAAAGGTTATCTAGATTAATGATTACCTTGGTTAAGCTCTTGAGCAAAGGCTTCATCAAAGCTTGCAAAGTCTGTACTATCGGTACTAGCAGACATATCAAACGCTGCATTCAAATCATTATCTTGCAGTTTTTGCTCCGCTTTTTCTTTGCGGGCTTTATGATAAGCAAGACCAGTACCAGCAGGAATCAAGCGACCAACCACCACGTTCTCTTTTAGACCGCGTAGCTCATCGACTTTACCTGTCACAGCTGCTGCCGTTAGGACACGGGTTGTCTCCTGGAACGATGCCGCTGAGATAAAGCTTTCTGTTGCCAGACTTGCTTTGGTAATACCAAGCAATTGACGCTCATACTTAACTGGGAATTTATCTTCCGCTTCCAGTTTCGCATTCAACGCTTTAACATCAGCGTACTCAACCTGATCGCCTTTGAAGTAGCTTGAATCACCACCGTCTGTTACTTCAACTTTACGCAGCATCTGACGAATGATAACTTCGATGTGCTTGTCGTTGATTTTCACGCCCTGCAAGCGATAAACGTCCTGTACTTCGTTTACGATATAATCAGCAAGCGCAGTTTGTCCTTTCAGACGTAGGATATCGTGCGGGTTTTGTGGACCATCAGCGATAATCTCACCACGAGCAACCGTCTCGTTTTCAAAGACGTTGATTTGACGCCATTTTGGGATTAGCTCTTCATGGACTTCACCATCTTCATTGGTAATAATGAAGCGATTTTTACCTTTGGTCTCTTTACCGAAGCTGACGACACCGGTCATTTCCGCCATGATAGCATGATCTTTCGGACGACGCGCTTCAAATAAGTCAGCAACGCGTGGTAGACCACCGGTAATATCTTTGGTTCCTGAAGACGCTTGTGGTACACGGCCCAAGATAGAGCCTGCAGCAACCTTCTCACCATCGCTGACACGAATAATCGTTTCAGCTGGTAAGAAGTAAACCACTTCTTTACCTTCGTCAGTGTTCAAGATAATCGCTGGACGTAAGTCTTTGGCTGAACTTGAACGGTCACGAGTCGCTAGGATTTCAAACGAGCTCATACCAGTGGCATCATCAACTTTAACCGTTGCTGTCGAACCATCAACAATATCACTAAAGCGTGCGGTACCGGCGAACTCTGTGATAATTGGGTGCGTGTGCGGATCCCATTTAGCGATGGTTTGACCACCTTCGACCTGCTCTTCGTTTTTCACAAGAACGCTAGAACCATAAGGTACTTTATAGCGCTCACGCTCACGGCCAAGCTCATCGGTCAATGCCAATTCTGCTGAACGCGATACGATAACCAAATGGCCATCGGTATGTTGTACCGTTTTCATGTTCTCAAAGTGCACTTGACCCGCATTACGTGCCGAGATGCTATTGTCTACAGAAGCAGAACTTGCGGCCCCACCAACGTGGAACGTACGCATGGTTAACTGAGTACCCGGTTCACCGATAGACTGCGCTGCCATAACACCGACTGACTCGCCGATATTGACTTTGTGTCCACGAGCAAGGTCACGACCGTAACACTGTGAACAAACGCCATGCTCAATATCACACGTGATGACCGAACGTACCCAGATATCATCAATCGCGTTGTTATCAAGAACATTTACCCAATACTCATCGATCAAGGTACCTGCTGGAATCAAGACTTTTGACGCATCATCGTTGTAAGTAACATCACGCGCGGTCACACGGCCAAGAACTAGCTCACCGAGCTTCTCGATGATTTCGCCACCTTGAATGTGCGGCTTCATGAGCAAGCCTTCCTCAGTACCACAATCTTCGCTAGTGATAACCAAATCTTGCGCTACGTCAACCAAACGGCGCGTCAAGTAACCTGAGTTCGCAGTTTTTAGAGCGGTATCGGCAAGACCTTTACGCGCACCGTGCGTTGAAATAAAGTACTGCAGTACGGTCAGACCTTCGCGGAAGTTGGCTTTAATCGGCGTCTCAATAATTGAGCCATCCGGTTTTGCCATCAAACCACGCATACCTGCCAACTGACGAATCTGAGCGGCACTACCACGAGCACCAGAATCCGACATGATAAAGATAGAGTTGAACGATTTCTGCTCGTCTTCTTCACCTTTGGCATTGATAACTTTATCAGTTGCCAAGTTATCCATCATCGCTTTAGCGACTTTATCATTGGTACGCGACCAGATATCGACGACTTTATTATAACGCTCACCCGCGGTCACAAAACCTTGCTCGAATTGATCTTCAATTTCGCGAACTTCTGCTTCAGCGGTTTCGATGATTTGTTTTTTTAGCGGTGGAATAACCATGTCATCGATACCGATAGACACGCCAGATAAGGTTGCTTGTGCAAAACCAAGGTACATCAATTGGTCAGCGAACATAACACTTTCTTTCACGCCAACTTTACGGTAGCAAGAGTTAATCAACTTAGAGATATTTTTCTTGGTCATCTCTTGGTTACACTCATCAAACGTCATACCTTTAGGCATGATATTCCAGATAAGTAGACGGCCAGCAACGGTATCTTGCATCTTGACTTCTTTGGTCTCATTACCTTCGTCGTTGACATGAGTTTCCGTCACACGCACTTTAATCTTAGCGTTAACATGCAAATCGTTTGAACCAATCGCACGCAATGCTTCATTAACGGTGGCAAAGATCATGCCCTCGCCTTTGGCATTGATTGACGAACGGCTGATGTAATACAAGCCCAATACAACGTCCTGTGACGGTACGATGATTGGATCACCGTTGGCAGGCGACAAGATATTGTTGGTCGACATCATAAGCGCACGTGATTCAAGCTGTGCTTCTAGGGTCAATGGCACATGTACCGCCATTTGGTCACCATCAAAGTCAGCGTTGAACGCGGTACAAACGAGAGGGTGTAGCTGAATCGCTTTACCTTCAATCAATACTGGCTCAAATGCTTGTAGACCCAAACGGTGAAGCGTCGGCGCACGGTTTAGTAGTACTGGATGCTCACGGATAACCATGGCCAGCATATCCCACACTTGTGGCTCTTCACGCTCTACCATCTTTTTAGCGGCTTTAATCGTTGTCGCTAAACCATGAGACAATAGTTTGTTATAAGTAAATGGCTTGAATAGCTCAAGTGCCATTTTCTTTGGTAGACCACACTGATGTAGACGCAGCGTTGGACCTACAACGATGACCGAACGACCAGAGTAGTCAACACGCTTACCAAGTAAGTTTTGACGGAAACGACCTTGCTTACCTTTGATCATATCTGCCAAAGATTTCAATGGACGCTTATTACTACCGGTAATCGCACGACCACGGCGACCGTTATCAAGCAAGGCATCGACTGACTCTTGCAACATACGTTTTTCGTTACGTACGATGATATCAGGCGCACTTAGCTCTAATAGACGCTTTAGACGGTTGTTACGGTTGATCACGCGGCGATATAAATCGTTTAGATCTGATGTCGCAAAACGCCCACCTTCTAGCGGTACTAGCGGGCGCAAATCTGGTGGTAGTACTGGTAAAATATTCATTACCATCCACTCAGGCTTGTTATTAGAATCACGGAATGCTTCTAATAATTTAAGACGCTTAGACATCTTTTTAAGCTTGGTTTCAGAACCAGTTTGTGGAATGGCTTCACGCAGCTCATCAATCTCGATATCTAAATCGATGTCTTTTAATAAATCTTGAACCGCTTCAGCACCCATTTTGGCCGTGAACTCATCGCCAAACTCTTCAAGCGCTTTATAATAATCTTCATCATCAAGCAGCTGATACTTCTCTAAAGAAGTCAGACCAGGCTCGGTGACGATATAGCTTTCAAAATATAGGACGCGTTCGATATCACGAAGCGTCATATCTAGCAAAAGACCAATGCGGCTTGGTAATGATTTTAAGAACCAAATATGCGCAACAGGACTCGCTAGGTCGATATGACCCATACGGTCGCGACGTACTTTCGCAGTAGTGACTTCAACGCCACATTTTTCACAGATAACGCCTTGGAACTTACGGCGCTTGTATTTACCGCATAAACATTCAAAGTCTTTTACGGGGCCAAAGATTTTGGCACAGAACAGACCATCACGCTCAGGCTTAAAGGTACGATAGTTAATCGTTTCTGGTTTTTTAACTTCACCATGTGACCATGATTTGATCACATCAGGTGAGGCCAACGTAATTTGAATACTGTCAAATTCATGGTTACCGTTGCCGGTAGGGCTTTGCATGATATCGAGTAAATCTTTCAAGTTGCTTCTCCGTTATCTTTATAATCATCTGACAGCGTACTATGAGCGCGGCTAAGATGAATGAAGGCAATGAATAGGGTTGAGACAAATCACTAAAAGCAGCAGCAATAAAGCAGACTGCCTTTAGTGGACAACTAAGTTAAACAGCAATTTTGCCTGCGTTGGTTTTAGTTGCTTTGTTTTAACTCAATATTAATACCCAGTGATTTGATTTCTTTGGTCAATACGTTAAATGATTCAGGCATACCTGGATCCATATATTGTTCACCATCGACGATGTTTTTGTACATACGTGTACGGCCTTCAACGTCATCCGACTTCACCGTTAGCATCTCTTGCAAGGTATAAGTCGCGCCATAGGCTTCTAGGGCCCAAACTTCCATCTCACCGAAGCGCTGACCACCGAACTGCGCTTTACCGCCAAGTGGCTGCTGCGTCACAAGCGAGTAAGAACCGGTAGAACGCGCATGCATCTTGTCATCAACCAAGTGGTTAAGTTTGAGCATATACATATAGCCAACGGTTACTTTACGGTCAAACTTCTGACCCGTACGACCATCATACAAGGTCTGCTGACCATCACGATCCATTCCCGCAAGCTCAAGCAATTCTTTGACTTGATACTCATGAGCACCATCAAATACTGCGGTACCCATTGGTACACCGTCACGTAAGTTGTCCGCCAGCGCCATGATGTCATCATCACTTAAGCTATCAAGATCAACACTCTCACCGCCTACCTTGTTATAGATTTTATCTAAGAAATCACGCAAATCTTTAATCGCGGCTTGGGCTTTGAGCATACCGTCAATCTTTTCGCCGAGACCTTTCGCTGCCATACCCAAATGCGTCTCTAGTACCTGACCGATGTTCATACGCGATGGTACACCAAGTGGGTTCAAGACGATGTCAACGGTATTCCCATGTTCATCATAAGGCATGTCTTCAACCGGCATAATGCGCGATACCACACCTTTGTTACCATGACGACCGGCCATTTTATCACCAGGCTGGATACGACGCTTGACCGCTAGATATACTTTAACGATTTTTTGTACGCCATGCTGTAAGTCATCACCAGCGGTCAATTTGCGTTTTTTCTCAGCAAATTTCACATCAATGTCTTTTTGCTTATCGACCAAGTAATCAGCGATTTGGGTCAAACGCTCAGAGATTTCTTCTTCAACCGGTTGGATATCAAGCAAGGTTTCAAGGCTCATCTCTTTCATGTCAGCCAATGCCATGACTGTACCGGCTTTTAGACCAGAACCGCCACTGACTTTTTGACCGTCAAGCAAGCTTGCGATACGGCCACGAGCCGCTTCTTCAAAGATGCGTAGCTCTTCTTTTAAATCTTTACGATAGCTATCAAGCTGTGATTTTTCAATCGCTTTGGCTCGCGCATCTTTTTCAACGCCATCACGGGTAAAGACTTGTACGTCAATGACCGTACCTTTGCTTGATGTAGGTACACGTAATGAGGTGTCTTTCACATCAGCCGCTTTTTCACCAAAGATCGCTCTGAGCAGTTTTTCTTCTGGCGTCAATTGCGTCTCACCTTTTGGCGTGACTTTACCAACTAAGATATCACCAGCATCAACTTCAGCACCGATATAAACGATACCTGCTTCATCAAGGCTTGATAACGCCGCTTCACCAACGTTTGGAATATCGGCAGTAATCTCTTCGGTGCCAAGCTTAGTATCACGTGCCACACAAGTTAATTCTTGGATATGAATGGTGGTGAAACGATCTTCTTTGACCACTTTTTCAGATAACAAAATCGAATCTTCGAAGTTGTAACCATTCCAAGGCATAAAGGCAATACGAATATTCTGACCTAACGCTAACTCCCCAAGATCCGTTGATGGACCATCGGCTAAAATATCACCAAAAGCAATTTCATCACCTTGGTTAACGATAATACGTTGGTTAATACAAGTGTTTTGGTTTGAGCGCGTATATTTGATCAAGTTGTAGATATCAATACCCGCTTCACCAGCGACCATTTCATCTTCATTGACACGCACGACGATACGCGACGCATCAACGTCTTCGATCACACCACCACGCTTCGCGATCACACAAACACCAGAGTCACGAGCAACGTGACGCTCCATACCTGTACCAACTAACGGCTTATCAGCACGTAGCGTAGGAACGGCCTGACGTTGCATGTTCGAGCCCATGAGCGCTCGGTTAGCATCATCATGCTCTAGGAACGGAATCAAACCGGCGGCAACCGACACCACCTGACTTGGCGACACATCCATATGCGTCACTTTTTCTGGCGGCATACGTACAAACTCACCATAGCTACGCACACTGACCATTTCATCAGATAGCGCGCCTTCGGCCGTTACTGGTGAATCCGCCTGAGCAATGACCGTACCGACTTCTTCAATCGCTGACAAGTATTCGATTTGATCCGTTACTTTACCGTCAACCACACGGCGATATGGTGTTTCTAAAAAGCCAAAGCTGTTAGTTTTAGCAAAAGTCGCTAATGAGTTAATCAAGCCAATGTTTGGACCTTCAGGTGTTTCAATCGGACAGACACGGCCATAATGGGTATCGTGAACGTCACGTACTTCAAAGCCTGCACGCTCACGGGTCAAACCGCCCGGTCCTAACGCTGATACACGACGTTTATGCGTCACTTCCGATAATGGATTGTTCTGATCCATAAACTGTGATAACTGACTTGAACCAAAGAACTCTTTCACCGCCGCCGCAACAGGCTTTGAGTTAATCAAATCTTGTGGTGACAAGTTATCAGATTCCGCTGATGATAAGCGCTCTTTAACCGCACGCTCAACACGCACTAGGCCGACACGGAATTGGTTTTCAGCCATCTCACCAACCGAACGAATACGGCGGTTACCTAAATGGTCGATATCATCGACTTCGCCGCGACCATTACGAATTTCAATCAACTCTTTTAGAACGTTCACGATGTCATCATTGGTCAAAACACTACGCGCGCGCTGTACATCAGCATCGTCAGTATCTTCAAAATCTAGACCCAAACGACGGTTAAACTTCATACGGCCAACGTTTGATAGGTCATAACGGTCAGCGTTAAAGAACATGCTTTCAAACAGCTTTTCAGCGGTTTCAACCGTTGGTGGCTCACCTGGGCGCATGACCTTATAAATTTCAATCAAGGCTTCTTCACGGCTTGAGGTGCTATCAGCGCGTAGCGTATCGGCAATATAACTGCCTTGATCGATATCGTTGGTAAATAGAATGCTGAATTCTTTGATAGAATCACTGGCTTCATACGAGCTTAACTTAACCAATAATTCATGATCAATAAGCGTATTGGCACGCGCAATCACTTCATCATTGACAACGATGTCTTCGGCCAAAATGCGCTCGTATAAATACTCATCAGGAATCGCAATTTTGGTCATACCCGCTTCTTCAAGCTGACGGATACGGCGAGCGTTGATACGTTTGCCCTGCTCGACGATCACCTCACCTTCTGGCGATACGATATCAAACTGTGCCATCTCGCCACGCAGACGATCCGCAACCAAATCGATCTCAAACTGCTCTTCGCCTTTATATACTTTTACTTTATCAAAGAACAAATCTAAGATTTCAGAGGTAGTTAGGCCTAGAGCGCGTAGGATAATAGACGCAAGCAATTTACGGCGACGGTCAATACGCGCGAAAACCAAATCTTTGGCATCAAATTCAAAGTCTAACCAAGAACCACGGTAAGGAATAATACGGGCGTTATAAAGTACTTTACCACTTGAGTGTGACTTACCTTTATCATGGTCAAAGAACACACCTGGTGAACGGTGCAACTGCGATACGATCACACGCTCAGTACCATTAATAATAAAGGTACCGTTGGCCGTCATCAATGGCATCTCGCCCATATAGACGCTTTGCTCACGGATGTCTTTAATCGCCGCTTTGCTGTCTTTGTCTTTGCTGTCTTTATCTTTGATAATCAGACGGATTTTAACGCGCATTGGCGCTGCAAAGGTCGAACCACGTAAGATACACTCACGCTCATCAAACTCAGGCGTGCCTAAATAATATTCAACAAATTGTAGCTCTGCATTACCAGAGTGACTCTCAATTGGAAAAATAGAAGAAAACGCAGCTTGTAAACCAGTATTCTCACGAGCTTTTGGCTTTTTATGCTCTTGCAAAAATTGCTCATAAGAATCTACTTGGATAGACAACAAATAGGGAATGTCCATCACAGTAGGCAATTCAGCAAAACTTTTGCGAATACGCTTTTTTTCAGTATAAGAATATGCCATCGAGAGTCCTTACAGTAAACGTGGAAACAAATTGAAAGCGCGGCCGACTTGCATCAATACTATTTAATATGAATATCATGCAAACTTGGCAACGTAAACGATAATATAAAACGGATATTCATGCTCATTTAATGACTGCTAATTAATTCACGCGTATAGTGCCTAATTAATCCAGTTTATTTAAGCGTAAATCGGCATCTAAGCATGCCTATATGAGTGCTAACACTAAAAATTTCAATGCCTTGCACCTTTTAACTTTGTAGTACTTACGAGTAACCACTGCACCGTATCTAAGACCAATGACTGGCATTTAGATACTATTGATTCTCTTTGTAAATTCACTTAAAGTACTATTGCTACTTCTCTTTTAAAAACCTACTCATCATCTGCTATCATAAGTAATATCGTCGCTTATATCTACCGTCTACCAGTGCATATACTGACAGTAAAACCTTACCAGATGACTTAATGAACAGCGTTTAGATTAAAAATCTGAGATAACTATAAATTTTGAAACAGTGACTTATGGTAAAGCAGTGACTTTTAGAATCAGTATAAATTATAGTGTTAATGAAAAGCATGCAGACACAAAAAAACGCCAAACATCGATCGACGTTTAGCTCGTTAACTGATTTCAATAACTACTAAGTGTGCTTGCATGTATATCGTCTGTCCTTTTGATGGGTATCCACCGTGATGTTGCATACGTATGTTGGCAGACACAAAAGGTCAAGCTACGGATTATAATAAAAAAAAGCTGATAATGCAAGGCATTACCAGCTTTTTTTGTACAGCAGTTGAACTTATTTTAGTTCAATAGTTGCACCAGCTTCTTCAAGTTTCTTTTTCAACTCTTCAGCTTCAGCTTTGTTTACGCCTTCTTTGATTGGAGCTGGAGCGCTTTCAACCAAATCTTTCGCTTCTTTCAAGCCAAGGCCAGTCGCTTCGCGAACTGCTTTAATGACGCCAACTTTCTTCTCGCCAAAGCTGGCAAGAACAACGTCAAACTCGTCTTTTTCTTCAGCAGCGGCAGCAGCAGGACCAGCAGCAGGTGCAGCAGCGGCAACAGCAGCAGTTACGCCGAATTTTTCTTCCATGTCGCTGATTAACTCAACGATATCCATTACTGACATTTCAGCGATTGCGTTTAACACATCATCTTTAGATAGTGCCATGAGAACTCTCCGTTATCTGATAAAATTTAGTTGGTTTTAATATCGCTTGGATTGCTTGCCAAATGTTTAAATAGGGTTGGCAATGCAGTGCAATCGGCGATGTCAAAGTTACGTTAAAACAAGCAATTAAGCAGCTTCTTTTGCGTCTTTGATTGCCGCTACCGTGCGAACGAACTTGCCAGGAACTGCGTTCATAGTCTGGACAAGCTTGGTCACTGGTGCGTTCATAGTAGCCATTAGGATAGAGATTGCTTCGTCGCGAGTTGGTAGCTTCGATACGCGCTCTAGCTCTTCTGGACCATAAACCTCACCACCGACTGATACCAATTTGGTCTCTAAAGCTTTGTTATCTTTGCTGAAGTCGAAAACGACTCGAGCAGCAGATCCCAAATCTTCCATAGAGAAAGCCAAAAGTAGTGGACCAGTCATACGGTCTGACATGCTCTCAAACTTAGTGCCTTCAAAAGCGCGTTTTGCTAGGGTATTTTTTACCACTTTCAAAACGACACCTTTATCACGAGCTTGTTCGCGCAGCTGAGTAAGCTTTGCAACACCAATACCGTGATATTCGGCAGCTACTGCTGAGTAAGCATTAGCAGCAACTTCAGACACTTCAGCCACAACTTGTTGTTTTTGCTCTAGCGTTAATGCCATAAGTTGACTCCTTTAATCTTATCAATCCGCTCATTATTTAATATTCTAAAACCAAAGTTTTGGACAATGTAAATAACTTACGACGACTGACTTGATACGACACGTTATTTATAAACCCCATAAAGAGTTCATTCATAACGACTGATTACGGCACCGTTATCAGACTGACATCGAGTAATAATTTGGTATAAATACCAATCTATTGGCTCTTATCAACAACTGGGTG
Organism: Psychrobacter communis; assembly: GCF_014836505.1. Lineage (NCBI taxonomy): Bacteria > Pseudomonadati > Pseudomonadota > Gammaproteobacteria > Moraxellales > Moraxellaceae > Psychrobacter > Psychrobacter communis. Next base: position 3,327 of record NZ_JACSQR010000043.1, on the reverse strand, counting down.
GGTCACCGTCTGCGTAGGACAACTAAGATTTTCACCTGTCGTCGATTAACAAAAGCAGCTTACCATCACAAGTAATCATAAACCGCTTTCTACCTACGGTCTTAGACAGCGGAGCGTTTGCTACGCTGACCTAATTCTTTAAAACAATATAGGCGCTTTATTCAAAATAGTTGAATAAAGAGCAGTTTTTATATAGAAAAATTATTTGGCAACGCGATATGGAACAGGATCAATTGAGATGCCTGGGCCCATAGTGCTAGACAAGGTAATTTTCTTAATGAAAGTACCTTTAGACGTCGCAGGTTTAGCGCGTTTAAGATCAGATAGCAATGCTTGAGCGTTTTGCATAACTTGCTCAGCAGTAAAGCCAACTTGACCGATCGTGGTATGGATAATACCCGCTTTATCAACCCGGTACTGTGCTTGACCCGCTTTCGCATTAGTCACAGCTTCAGCAACGTTAGGCGTTACCGTACCAACTTTTGGGTTAGGCATTAGGCCACGTGGACCTAAGATAGTACCCAATTGACCAACCACACGCATGGCATCAGGTGCTGCGATAACCACGTCAAAGTCCATGTTACCAGCTTTGATTTGCTCAGCTAGGTCTTCAAAACCAACGATGTCAGCACCAGCTTCTTTAGCGGCTTCAGCAGCAGCGCCTTGAGCAAATACAGCAACGCGTTTGGTTTTACCAGTACCCGCAGGTAGGTTGGTAGCACCACGAACGACTTGATCAGATTTACGTGGGTCAACGCCCAAGTTTACTGCGATATCGATAGACTCTTTGAATTTAAGGGCTGGCAAATCGTTTAGGATTTGAACGGCTTCTTCAAGAGTGTATAATTTTTCGTTTTCAACGCGCTCAGCGATTAGCTTTTGACGCTTAGTAAGTTTACTCATTTACACACCCTCCACGGTAATACCCATTGAACGTGCAGTACCAGCGATAGTACGGACAGCAGCATCAAGACCAGCAGCGGTTAAGTCTGCATCTTTAGTCTTAACGATTTCTTCTAATTGTGCACGGTCAACTTTACCGACTTTAGCGGTGTTAGGTGTACCAGAACCTTTAGCGATGCCAGCAGCCTTACGTAGTAAGTATGCCGCTGGTGGTGACTTCATGATGAAGGTAAAAGATTTATCGCTGTATACGGTGATCTCAGTAGGAATCGGTAGACCCGGCTCTTGGTTTGAGGTCGCAGCGTTAAATTCTTTACAGAACGCCATGATATTCACGCCTTTTTGACCCAATGCTGGACCAATCGGTGGTGAAGGATTTGCTTTACCTGCAGGCACTTGCAGTTTGATGTAACCATCAATCTTCTTAGCCATGATACTCTCCTAAATGGGTAATAGCGCCAAATCAATGTGGTATGTACATTGACTAACAGCTCCCCGGTTGATGAATGTTTTACAGGTTTAGTCTAGTTTTTCAACCTTACTAAACTCAAGCTCGACTTGCGTCGGGCGATTAAATACGTTTACCGTTAAATGCAGTTTAGACTTCTCATAATCCACTTTTTCCACCAACCCTTTAAAGTCAGTAAATGGACCATCGATAACCAACAACTCTTCGCCTGGCTCAAATAGAGTCTTCGGACGTGGGTCAGCTTCAGTCTGATTTAAACGGTTTAAAATACGGTCGGCTTCTACTTGCGTAATCGGTGCTGGCGTTTCAGGCGTGCCACCGACAAAGCCCATAATACGCGGGCAGTCTTTGACTATATGCCACGTGTTGTCGTTCATTTCCATCTGAATCAATACATAGCCTGGAAAGAACTTACGCTCACTTTTACGCTTTTTGCCGTCTTTCATTTCAACGACTTCTTCGGTAGGTACCAAAACATCGCCGAATGAATCAGCAAATTCACTACGATTGATACGATCAGTTAATGAACGTTGTACTTGCTTTTCATATCCTGAAAACGCTTGGACAATATACCAACGCATATCACGCTCCTGATCAGTAAAGTTAAGTCGTTATAAGTAAATTTGGTTTAATGGACACTAATACGCGTCATTAACCAATAAAAATACCAACGAACCAGTTAAAAAAGTTATCTAATAGCCAAACCAAAAAACCCACAATAGCAATCATGACAATCGTTTGCCATGTGTATTGAAAGGTTTCATCTTTGCCAGGCCATGTGACTCGGCGTAGCTCAACGGCGGCATCTTTTAATAATATTTTAAAAGCGCGGCCTTGATGCGTTAACGCTAAGCAGACCAAGGCAATAATAACTAGAGCAACGATGATACCAATACGCATCCAAACATCATTGGCAGGTTGCCAATAGCCTGGTAAGTATTGATTGACGAAGGTTGCTCCTATCAAAATTACTGCGGCAAGTAGCCACAATACCACATCTTTAACTGAACCAGTTTTAGCAACTTCAACAGCGGTTGTTTGATTATTCGCCGAAACGTGCTTATCTTTGGACAGCATTCCACCAGCCACTGCCTTAGCATCAGATAACTTAGTCTCGAGGTTATCTTGATTATTGCTCATAAAGAACTCACTTCGGAGATGGTGGGGTATGACAAAGATATGATAAGAAGATGGCAGGCGATGTAGGACTCGAACCTACAACCCTCGGTTTTGGAGACCGATGCTCTACCAATTGAGCCAATCGCCTATGGGTGTAAAGGACAGCATTATACAATATTGAGCATAGAATGCAAGCATTTAGGAATAAAATTCTGCTGCGATGCTAATATGACTGTTCTTAAGCGTCATTCTTAAACCACTTATATGAGAAATATAAAAATTAATCATAAAGGGTGCTAATGAATCGCAGCGTTAATATAGCAAGCTCGGTTAAGAATTACAATAGACACCGAGCAGATAATAAGCGCTTTTTAAGGTACATGTATAAACCCATATAAGGTGAGATTGGTTTTTGTCTGCCCTACTCTTCTACTATAGTGAGTGAAAAGTAATATAGATACATCACACACTGCTGATATCAATTTTTCTTGCTTGCTGTGCCTGCGCAGATAGAGGCTACAAAAAATTGATATCAGCAATACCGTCGCTTTTTTAGGATATCTTGACTATATGTTTTTTTAACCCCTTATCCTCATTCATACCCCATAAAAAAAGCCACCCTTTATCAGGATGGCTTTTTTCTTACTGCTTAACGCTTAGATAACTGTATAGCGTTAGGGTTTTGATGCTTAGCTAAGGACGTTAGCAACAACACCAGCACCTACAGTACGGCCGCCTTCACGGATTGCGAAGCGTAGTCCTTTGTCCATAGCGATTGGGTGGATAAGCTCTACGCCCATCTCAACGTTGTCACCAGGCATAACCATTTCAGTACC